>QKHF01000010.1 GCA_003250135.1 Paracoccaceae bacterium
CGCCCTTGCAGTCGCGCTGGAGCTTTACGGGCCGGAGGGCGGCGCGCTGGTCGCTGTCGCCATGGCCGCGCTGATCCCGCTGGTGAACGTCGCCAATGTCACGCTGATGGCGATGCTGTTGTCGAGCGAGGGCCCCGACGCGAAAAAGATTCTGTGGCAGATCGCGAAGAACCCACTGATTCAAGGCTGCGCCATCGGGCTGGCGATCAATCTTCTGGGCGTCGAGCTTTGGCATCCGCTGCACACGCTTCTGGACATTCTGGGCCGGGGGGCGTTGGGGGCTGGCCTGCTGGCGGTCGGCGCGGGGCTGAGGGTGCGTTACGCGCTGAAGCCGTCGCGCGAGATCTGGCTTTCCGTAGCGCTGAAACTGGCGCTGACTCCGCTGGTCGCCGCGATGGCGGCGCTCGCCTTCGGGCTCAGCGGCGAGGCGTTTGAGATCGCGATGATCTGCGCCGCCGTGCCCACCGCCATGAACGGCTTCATCCTGGCCCGGCAGATGGGCGGCGACGCCGAGCTTTACGCCGGCGCGGTGACGGTGCAGACCGCGATCGCCGCGCTCTCCATGCCCGTCATCATCTCGCTGGCGCGCGCGTTGGGCGGCTGAGGCTTGGCGGCGCCCGCGGGGCGCGCTAGGCATGGCGCATGGACTGGCGCGACGAAGGCGCTCTGATCGCCGTGCGCCGGCATGGCGAGAGCTCCGCGATCATAGAGGTGTTCACCGAGACACAGGGCCGCCACGCCGGAATCGTGCGCGGCGGGGCCGGGCGACGCATGGCGCCGATCCTGCAGCCCGGCGCGCAGCTTTCCGTCGAGTGGCGCGCGCGTCTTTCCGAGCATCTGGGAACATTCCGGGTGGAGCCCGTGCGTTCCCGCGCCGCCTCGGTGCTGGGCGACAAGCGGGCGCTGGCGGCGCTGACCGCGCTCTGCGCGCAGCTCTCGGCCTATCTGCCCGAGCGGGAGGCGCATCCCGGCCTCTACCGGCGCACGCTGGCGCTGCTGGACCTGATCGGCGCGTCGCCGGACTGGGCGGCGGAGTATGCGCGCTGGGAGTTGGCTCTGCTGGCGGAGCTTGGCTTCGGTCTGGATCTCTCGCGCTGCGCCTCCACCGGCGGGACGGAGGAACTGGAGTGGGTTTCGCCTAAATCGGGCCGCGCGGTCAGCCGCGAGGCGGGCGCGCCCTATGCGGATCGCCTGTTTCCCCTGCCCGCCTTCCTGACCGGCGGGGACGCAGAGGCCAGCGACCGGGACGTGGCCGACGCGCTGGCGCTGACCGGGCATTTTCTGGCCGTCTGGGTCGCGCCCGCGATCGGACGCGAGAGGCCGCCTCAAGCCCGCGACCGATTGGCCGAGTTGTTCGCCCGGCGTGTCGCAGCCGGTTGATTTCACTCACGTCGCGACCAAATCCAATTTGTGAAATGAAAAGTTCAGAAAGGCGACGCGATGAAGAGCTTTGACGAGATCTGGGCGCGGGCGGCCAAGCGGCACGGCGGCGAGGACGCGCTGAAGGCCATGCTGCCGGACGCGCCGGTCGACGCTTCCGTCGCCAAGCTTTCCGACGACCGCCTTCTGGCCGAGATGACGCGCAAGATCTTTCAGGTCGGCTTCAACTGGTCCGTGGTCGACAAGAAATGGGACGGGTTCGAAGCCGCGTTTCAGAGTTTTGACGTCGGCCGCGCCAGCATGATGTCCGATGACGACATCGACCGGCTGGCGAAAGACGCGCGGATCATCCGCAACGCCAAGAAGATCGCCACGGTGCGCGACAACGCTGTGCTGCTGCGGGAACTGGCGGCGGAGCATGGCTCGGCGGCCAAGGCGATCGCCGCCTGGCCGCGAGAGGACTATGTCGGGCTGCTGGAGGTGCTGAAAAAGCGCGGCGCTCACCTCGGCGGGCTGGCGGGGCAGTATTTCCTGCGCTTTTCCGGCAAGGACGGGTTCATCCTGTCCAAGGACGTTGTCGCGGCGCTGATCGACGCCGGTGTGGTGGACAAGACCCCAACCTCGAAAAAGGCGATGCAGGCGGCGCAGGAGGCGTTCAACGCCTGGCGCGCCGAGAGCGGCCTGTCGCTGGCCCAACTCAGCCGGGTGCTGGCGCTCTCCATCGACGCCTAGGGTCGGTCGAACACCAATCCGCGGCCGCCATTCAGGTCGATCAGGGTCAGGCGGCCATCGGCGCCGATCTCGTACTGGTCGGTGTCGGTGAAGAGCCCGAAGAACTGCTGCTCGGCGTCCAGATCCGGGCAGGCCATGCGGGTGGAGCCGACCGCGACGATGCGCAGGATCGCACCGTCCTTCTTGTAGTCGCCGAAGAAACGGTTGCAGAACGCCTTGCCCGAAGTCGAGCCCTCCGCGAACTGGATCGACAGCGGCCCCGGCGGCGCCTCGCCTGCAAGGCTGGTGAGCATCCACGTCCCCGCCTCCAACTCGGGCGGCATCGGCGGCGCGGCGGCGACCGGCGGCGGCGTTTGGGATGCGCAGGCCGACAGCGCCAGAACCGCGGCGGCCGCCGCCAGCTTGGTGAGTCGTCGCATTGGTCCCTCCGCTTGTTCTCAGGCCGAAGGACCGTAATGCGAGCCGCAGCGACGCCGCAAGACGCCGCCGCGGTTTTCGCCCGATCGCGCCTGGCTTTATTTGCCGATGGCGATCTTCTTCGATTTCGGCGCCAGTTCGGGCGGCTTCGGCGCGGTGATCTTCAGCACGCCCTTGTCGAAGCTCGCCGTCACCGCCTCCGGGTCGGGCGCATAGGGCAGCCGCACGGTGCGCGCGAAGGAGCCGTAGCTGCGCTCCGAAAAAACGTGGCCGGACTTTTCGTCCTTTTCCTCGCGCTCCGTCTTCTTCTCGCCCTTAAGCGTCAGAAGATCGTCGTGGAGTTCCAACTCGACGTCTTTTTCATCCACTCCCGGCAATTCGGCGGTGACCTCGATATGGTCGTCCTTCGCCTTGATCTCGATGGAGGGCGCGATGTCGGCGCCCATCCCCGAAGTCAGATCGACGCCCCACGGCGTGCGCATCTGCTCGAACAGACGGTCGAAATCCGATCGCATGGACTCGAACGGATCGGCCACGGACCGCGGACCACGGAACAAATCCAGCATTGACCTGCTCATCTCATCCTCTCGATGTCTTGAGTGCGCGCGGCTCGTCCCGCGCGCTTTCTATCTAGGAAACGCGCGAAATTTTCGCCATGACGCAGGTCAAACGGGGCGGGCGGCGGCCAAGGGCGCCAGTTCGAAGCCCTTTTCTGATTTCAGCATGCATACCGGATGAAGTTCTACGCATCGACAGCGGAACCAGCGCATATTGAGAGGCGCCCGCTCCCAAAGTGGCGGATTCCGCAGCCAGAGGCGATCCATGACCAACCGCAGTCGATCAGATGGCGTTCTGCCCTCAATCCTTGGCGCAATCGGAAACACACCCCTAGTGAGGCTAGACCGTCTGGTGGCTCATGAGGCCTGTGAAGGAGCCATTCTCGCCAAGCTGGATTATCTGAACCCGGGCTTCTCCAAGAAGGATCGCGCGGCTCTGGGGATAATCGACGCCGCTGAGGCAGCAGGGGAACTAAGAGCCGGGCAGTGCGTGGTCGAATTGACGTCCGGCAACATGGGAACCGGTCTGGCCATCGTATGCGGGGTCAAGGGTTACCCGTTCGTCGCCGTCATGTCGAAAGGCAACTCTGAAGAGCGTGCGCGGATGATGCGGGCGCTGGGCGCCGAGGTGGTGCTGGTCGACCAGACGCCGCATTCGAAACCGGGACAAGTGTCGGGCGAGGATCTGCGTCTTGTGGAAATCAAGGCGCGGGAAATCACGGCCGAGCGAGGGGCGTTTCGCGCCGATCAGTTTGTTCGGGAGGGCAATCCACTCTCACATTATCGGACGACCGGACCCGAGATCTGGGCACAGGCCAATGGCGAGATTGATGGTTTCGTGGACTTTCTTGGTTCGGGCGGCACCTTCGCCGGCACGGCGCGGTTTCTGAAAGCGCAGGACAGTTCCATCCGATGTTACGCCCTCGAGCCGGAAGGCGCCGCAGCGATGGCGGGGGCGGCTGTCGAAAACCCGGATCACCCGATCCAGGGCGGCGGCTATGCGATGGATGATCTGAGTTTCATGCGGAGCGTGGCGCCCGACGGCTATTTGACGGTCAGCGGCGACGTCGCCCGAAAAACCGCACAGAAACTGGCTAGGTGCGAAGGCATTTTCGCCGGGTTCTCGGCGGGAGCGAACGTCGCAGCTGCGCTTTCCCTTCTCCGAGGGGATTTGAAGGGCAAGACAATCGCCGTCGTGATCTGCGACTCCGGCTTGAAGTATCTTTCCACTGACCTTTGGGAATGAGCGCGACCGACGTCCGTTACGGACGCCGCTAGCTGCGTTGACCGGATTGCGCAGGCCTGCAAGAGTCACGCAGTCTGGATCGTCCATCTCATGGCGATCAATATCGGTGGCGCCCGATGGTCGATTGCCGTCGGCGATGGCTGTGGTGGCCAAGCATGTCATGACCCTGTCCCTCGAACTGAGCCGGGCTTTTCACGCCACGTCCCTCTCCGATCTGTCGGACGACGTGATCGACCATGCCCGCACGATCCTAATCGACGCGCTGGCCTGCATCTGCGCCGGGCGACGGACGGAGATCGCGGACATCGCCCGCAAGGCCGCCCTGCCTGTCCCGCCCGGTGCTCGCGGGGCCACGATCTTGCCGGACGGGCCGCAGAGCACCGTCTCCACCGCGGCGCTGGTCAACGGAGCGATGCTCCGCTCGCTCGACCTGCTCGACGTCTTTGTGGGCGTCGATGTCTGCCACCCGAGCGAGGCGATCCCCGCCGCCCTCGCCTGCGCTGAGGCAAGGGGCGCGACGGGGCGCGACTTCTTGGAGACCGTCATCGCGGCGCTCGCGCTTCATTGCCGGCTGGCCTCGGTCCTGCCGCTTCACGGCAATCGCCTGCACCATGTCGGTCACGCCGCCTGGGTGGTCCCGCTGGTGGCCGCGCGGTTGATGGGCCTTGGCCCCGAGGGCGGGGCGAACGCCCTGAACCTCAGTTGCCGCGGCGTGTTGGTTCCCGAGGGCTTCGGCCGCGGCCAGGTCGCCAATTTCAAGGCGCTCGCCTACCCGGCTCTGGCGCGAGAGGCGATCAACCTCGCGGAGCTCGCCGAGGCCGGGCTCCGCGCCCAGCCCGAAGCCTGTGAAGAGGCGCTCGCCCTCTTCACCCGCGCGACCGGGCACGAGGTCTCGCCGGAGGCGCTGACTCCTCACGGCGCCGCGCTCATCCCCGGGATCACGCTCAAGGCCTACCCGGCCCAGTACGCGCTCCAGCCGCTCATCGCCGCCGGCGCCCGTTTCGCCGCCGACAACCCGGGCCGGGCCGCCGGCGTCGCCCGAATCCGCGTCCGCGCCAGCCAGCGCACCGTCGCGCGGACCGCCGACCGCGACAAGTTCCGCCCGGCCAGCGGCGAGACCGCGGATCACAGCCTGCCGTTCTGCCTTGCGGTCGCGCTGCTGGACGGAGGCATGACGCCCGACAGCCTCTCGATGGGGCGCTGGCGAGATTCCGATGTGCTTGCCCTGATGGACCGGATGGAGGTCGAGCCGATCGCGGACGACGGCGGCTTCGCCATCGGTCGGCAGGAGATCGAG
>QKHF01000094.1 GCA_003250135.1 Paracoccaceae bacterium
TGGAGGCGGCGTCGAACGGGTCCGAGCCCGCATCGGCGAAGGCGAGCATCGCGCCGACCGCGGCGACTGCGTCATACCCGAGCTCGGCCAGGATCGGCGGCTCCACGCCATAGGCGGTGCGATACCGCTCTCCGAACAGGGCGCGCAGGGTCGGGTCGGACGCGGGAAACCAGCCGCGGCGCAGCGTGGCTTCGCGCAAGGTGGTCGCGTCGTTCCATTGGCCGGTGCCGAGAAAGGCGACCTGCGGCGGCCCGGCGTCGAAATAGGTCAGGAAGGAGGCCGCGGTCTGCAGGCCGAACCCGCCATCCGGCAAAAGCATCGCATCGGGCGCCGCGTCGCCGGAATTGACGGCGGCGAAGCTTTGCGCTGAGGCCTGAATGGCTTCGAACGTGCGGCCATAGCGGCCGATGGAGTCGATGGACGCGCCTGCGCCGGGCGCGGCGTCGCGCATGGCGGCGATCACCTGGTCGCCATAGGCGCCTTCGGGCGCGAACGCCCCGATTCGGAAAAGCCCCTGCGCGCTGGCGTAGCTGAGGATGCGCGCGACCTCACCCTGCGGCAGCGAGCCGATCAGGAAGACGTTTTCCGCCGCCGCCGTGGCGTCGGTCGAGAAGGTGATCACGTTGACTCGGGACTTGAGCGCCACCGGCCCGACGCTCTTGGCCGCCGCGCCGAACACCGGGCCGATGATGATGTCGGCGCCGTCGGCGATCGCGGCCTCGGCCATCTGCGCGGCGCGGACCGGATCGCCCGCCGTGTCGTACTCACGGATGCGGATGCGCGGGTCGTTCACGTCCGTCACCGCCAGTTGCGCGGAGTCGACGATGCCCTGCGCAATCTCCTTCAGCCGGGCGTCAGGCGCGGTCAGCGGCGCCAGGATCGCGATCAGCGCGTCGGGGCTGGTGTCGATGCGCTTGTCAGGCAAAGGCGGCGGAGTCACCTCGGCGCCGACCGGGGCGGGGCCCGTCCCCTGCGAACCGGCGTTCGGCGCGCAGGCGGCCAGAACGGCGGCGGCGACAAGGATCAGGCCGAGCGGCGCTCGACGGCGGGAATACGCGGCGGGCATGGTCCTCAGATGCTCCCTGTGCTACCTGACGCATGCGAACAAACGGGCGGATGCTATGGCCGGGAACGCAGGAAGTAAACGCCGCCCCGGCGACGCCGAGAGCGCTGAGCAGGGGGCTGTTGCGGACAGGCCGCTTGCGACCGGCCTTTACCTCGTCGCGACCCCGATCGGCAACGCCGCCGACGTCACGCTGCGCGCGCTCGACATCCTCGCCCGGGCGGACGCGCTGGCGGCGGAGGACACCCGCACCGCCCGCAAGCTGATGGACCTGCACGGGGTCGCGCTGAAGGGCCGCCCGCTGATCGCCTATCACGACCATTCCGGCCCCGCCGACCGCGCCCGCATCCTGTCGCGCGGGAGAGAGCGTCGCCTATGTCTCCGAGGCGGGCACGCCGCTGGTCGCCGACCCTGGATACCGGCTGGCCGCCGAAGCGATCGAGTCCGGCCTGCCGGTGACCGCCGCGCCCGGCGCCTCGGCCGCGCTGGCGGCGTTGTCGATCTCGGGCCTTCCAAGCGATCGATTCCTGTTCGCGGGCTTCCCCTCGACCAAGTCCGGCGCGCGAACCCGCGAGTTTACCGAGCTTGCGGCGCTGCGCGCCACGCTGATCTTCTATGAATCGCCGCGGCGGCTGGCGGAGTGCCTGTCGGACATGGTCAGGGCGCTGGGCGGAAGCCGGCCCGCCTGCGTCGCGCGCGAACTGACCAAGCGGTTCGAGGAGGCGCGGCGCGGTACTCTGGCGGACCTCGCCGCCGCCTACGCGGCAGAGGCCCCGCCCAAGGGCGAGGTGGTGATTCTCGTCGGCCCGCCCGAGCGAGCCGCCGCCGCGCCGGAAGACATCGACGACGCGCTGGCCGATGCCCTCAGGACGATGCGCACCAAGGACGCCGCGAAAGCCGTGGCCGAGGCGCTGGGCGCATCCCGGCAAGAGGTCTATCAACGGGCGCTGGCTTTGAAGAACGAAGGCGACGGCGAGGAGCGTTAACCCCCGACGCCCCGCGGCCGGGTATGGTCGTGCATGACCGCCTCACCGCCTGAAAAAGCGCCCGATCCCCGCTCCCGCCGCGGCCGCGCGGCCTATCGCGCCGGCCTTTCGGCCGAGGACGCCGCCGCGCGCCGCTACGCCGAACTGGGCGGGGAAATCGCCGGGCGCCGGGTCCGGACGCCCCATGGCGAGATCGATCTGATCGTCCGATTTCCCGGCCTCACCGTCTTCGTGGAAGTCAAATCTCGTAAAAATCAATCGATTGCGGCCGAATCCGTATCCAATTTCCAATGGAGACGCTTGGAGGCGGCCGCGCTTCACTATATGATGGCGCTTGAGCAGAAACCGGGGACCGATCCGGTCTTTCGTTTCGACGTGGCCTTGGCCGCGCGCGACGGAAGCCTTGAGATCATCGAAAACGCCCGGTCGTTCGACGAGTGGTGAGGCGGGTATAATGAGCAGTCGCTTTTGGTTGCGCGCGGGTTGCGCGCTGATTCTTCCCATGATCGCATCCGGATGCGCCCCGACCGGCACGGTCGTCGGCGCCACGGCCCTGACGGCGCGCACGGTGCTGCAAGAGCGCTCGATGGGCGACGCGGTGGACGACACCCGGATCGAGGTCGAGGTGAACGCGGCCTTGCTGGACAAGGACCACGTGCTGTTCGGCCAGGTGGCGACCGAGGTCGTCGAGGGCCGCGTCCTGCTGGTGGGCGACGTGCAGCGGCGGCAGGACCGCGTCACCGCGGCCGAGATCGCGTGGTCCGTCAACGGCGTTCGCGAAGTGATCAACGAGATTGAAGTGGCGGAGTCCGGCGGCGTTCAGGGTTTCGCCGAGGACGTCTACATCGCCAATAACGTCCGCGCGCGGATGCTGACGGATCAGAAGGTCACTTCCTTCAACTACAATATTGAAACCATCGATAAGGTGGTCCATCTGATCGGTCTCGCCCAGTCGCGCACGGAATTGCGCCGCGTGGCCAATATCGCGGCCACCACGCCGGGCGTGGAGCGCGTGGTGAGCCACGTGTTGATCATCGACGACCCGCGCCGCACCGGCGCGTCTTTCGTGACGTCGAGCACGACGAATTTCTAGGCGGCCGCCGACCCGGGCGGGCCGCGTCGCGAGACAAGGAGCCCGCCCGTGGCCGCAACCGAGACCGAAATGGCCCCGCTGAAAGTTGCGATTCAAATGGACCCGATCGGGTCCATCAACATCGACGCCGACACGACGTTCCGGTTGGCGGAATCCGCCCAGGGGCGCGGACACTTGCTGTTTTACTATCATCCGGATGACCTGGCCTGGCGCGACGGCCAGGTGCGCGCCACCGGCTGGGACCTGACCGTTCGCCGCATCAAGGGCGACCACTTCACGCTGGGCGAGCGGCGCACGGTGGACCTGTCAGACTGGGATGTCGTCCTTCTGCGGCAGGACCCGCCTTTCGACATGGCCTATATCACCACCACGCACATTCTGGAGAAAGTGAAGCCTGGCACGCTGGTGGTGAATGATCCGGCCTCTGTCCGCAACGCGCCGGAGAAGCTGCTGGTCCTCGACTTCCTCGATCTCACCCCGCCGACCCTGATCGCGCGGGATATTGGCGAGATTCGCAAATTCCGCGACGATCATGGCGACATCATCCTGAAGCCGCTTTACGGCAATGGCGGCGCAGGCGTGTTCCGGCTGCGCGAGGACGACTTCAACCTCAACGCCCTGCATGAGTTGTTCACCACGTTCAGCCGTGAGCCGCTGATCGTGCAGAAGTTCCTGCCGGATGTGACCTCCGGCGACAAGCGCATCATTCTTGTGGATGGGGAACCGGTCGGCGCGATCAATCGTGTGCCGGCGAAGGGCGAGACCCGGTCGAACATGCATGTCGGCGGTCGCCCCGAGAAAGATGGGCTGACGGATCGGGATCGCGAGATTTGCGCCCGCATCGGCCCCGTCCTGAAGGAACGCGGCCTGATCTTCGTCGGCATCGATGTAATCGGCGGCTATCTGACCGAAATTAACGTCACCTCGCCCACGGGCGTGCAGGAGATGGAGCGCTTCGACGGCGTCGACATCGCCGCGAAGGTCTGGGACGCGATCGAGGCCCGCCACGCGGCGCTAGGCTGAGCCCGGGAACGGTTGCGATGACGTGGCGGCTGACCGGATTGAACCTGCTCCTCCGACTGATCGAGAAACCCGCGCTCGCCCGCATGCGCGACCCGACCATCGCCCGAGACCGTCTGACGAACGAGGCGCGCCGCCTGAACCACCGTCTGCCGCAGACCAACGTGGTGTCCGACCGCATCGCGGGCTCAGAGCGCGAGATCCCGGTCGAATGGGTCAGCCGAGGCCGCGCGGATCGCCGCCGGGTCATCCTCTACATTCATGGCGGCGCCTTCATCATGGGCTCGCCGGAAACGCATCGCCGAACTGCTGCGGCGCTGGCCGAAGCCGCCGGCGCACGCGCGGTGGTGCCCGACTATGCTTTGGCGCCGGAACATCCCTTCCCCGCCGCGATCCGGGAGCTTTTGGAGATATATCGGGCGCTTCTCGCCGCAGGTTATGAGCGCATCGCCCTGGCGGGGGATTCGGCGGGCGGCGGCCTGTGCTTCTCTCTCTTGCAGGAGATTTCGCGCGCGGACCTGCCGAAGCCCTCCGCCATCGCCGCCTTCTCTCCCTTCGTGGATTTGACGATGCGCAGCGCCAGCCTTTACCGGAACAGGCGGCGCGATCCGATGCTGCCGGTCAGCCAGTTCCGCCGCATCGTGGGCTTCTATCTGGGCGATCATTCGCCGCGCGATCCGCTCGCCTCGCCCGCGCAGGCCGAATGGCGCGACCCGCCGCCGGTTCTGATTCAGGCCAGCCGGTCTGAGATCCTGGAGGATGACGCCCGCGCCATGGCGGAGGCCCTGCGTAAGGGCGGCGGCGACGTGCGGCTGGAGTGGTCGGCGCGCACTCCGCACGCCTGGCAGTTCTTCGCCAATTGGCTGCCCGAGGCGGACGCCGCGCTCGAACGCGCCGGTTCGTTTCTGGCCAAGCGCATGAATGGCGAGGCGCCTCTGGACTGACTGCGCAGGACCCGCTTGATCTCAACGCGCTTTTCCGCCTTATTGCACAACCATAGGAGGATTTCTGATGGTTGCGCACGCCTACACTGTCGCGTTTCAGGGCGTCGAGGCGCGCGAGGTGGATGTTCAGTGCCATCTCTCCTCTGGTCTGCCCGCCTTCAATCTGGTCGGCCTGCCCGACAAGGCGGTGGCGGAGTCGAAGGAGCGCGTGCGCTCCGCGCTCGCCGCGATTGGTCTCGCCCTGCCGCCCAAGCGCATCACCGTGAACCTGGCCCCAGCCGATCTGCCGAAGGAGGGCGCGCATTTCGACCTGCCCATCGCCCTGTCGCTGCTGGCGGCGATGGAGGTGGTGCCAGCCGACGAAACCTCGCGGTTTACGGCGCTGGGGGAGCTCTCGCTGGACGGGTCGCTCACCGCTGTCGCCGGCGCTCTGCCCGCCGCCCTCTCCGCCGCCATGTCCGAAAGGGGCATCATCTGCCCCCGCGCCTGCGGGCCGGAAGCGGCGCTTGTCGGCGCGGTGCAGGTGCTGGCGCCGGACGGGCTGGTGTCGCTGATCAACCATTTTGCGGGGCGCGGCGCGCTGGCCCCGCCACAACCGGCCGAGATGGTGGACGACGCGACGATCCCGGATCTTATCGACGTGAAAGGGCAGGAGCGCGCCCGCCGCGCGCTGGAGGTGGCGGCCGCCGGCGCGCATAACCTTCTGATGATCGGCCCGCCCGGCGCGGGCAAGTCGATGCTCGCAGCCCGTTTGCCCGGCATCCTTCCGCCGCTCAGCCCTGAGGAGGCGCTGGAGGTCTCCATGATCCACTCGGTGGCCGGGCTGCTGGAGGAGGGTCGCGTCTCCCGCCGCCGCCCCTATCGCTCGCCGCATCACTCGGCCTCGATGGCGGCGATGGTGGGGGGCGGACGCCGGGCCGCGCCTGGCGAGATCAGCCTCGCCCATAACGGCGTGCTGTTTCTGGACGAGTTGCCGGAGTTTTCCCGACCGGTCCTCGAATCCCTCCGCCAACCGCTGGAGACCGGCGAGACGGTCGTGGCCCGCGCCAACGCCCATGTGAAATATCCCAGCCGCGTGCAGCTGGTCGCGGCGATGAACCCGTGCCGCTGCGGCTACCTTGCCGATCCGTCGCTGGCCTGCTCCCGCGCGCCGAATTGCGGGCTGGATTATCAGGCGCGCATCTCCGGCCCGCTTCTGGACCGGATGGATGTGCAGATCGAGACCCCGGCGATCAGTCCGGCCGACCTCTCCGCCCCACCCCCGTCCGAAGGCAGCCGCCACGTCGCAGCCCGCGTCGCCCGCGCCCGCCGCCTTCAGGCGGAGCGCTATGCGGAGGAAGGCGCCGCCGTGCGCATTAACGCCGCCGCCGACGGCAAGCTTCTGGAGAGGGTCGCGACGCCGGACGCCGCCGGAAAGGCGCTCTTGGATCAGGCGGCGGAGAAGCTGCGGCTGTCGGCCCGGGGCTATCATCGGGTGCTGCGCCTCGCCCGCACCATCGCCGATCTGGACGGAGCCGATACGGTGGGCCGCCCCCATATTGCAGAAGCGGCCAGCTATCGCCGCGCCCCGATCACGCGTTAGCCATACCAGAAAGGCCGCCCCTTTCGGAGCGGCCTTTCGTAACGTCTTGCATTACGCCCTTGCAGGCGCCGGGCGCCTCAACCCACGTCGCAGGCGGCCAGCACCGCCATGTTGACGATGTCGGTGACGCCGCTGCCGGTCGAGCACAGCTTCACCGGCTTCTCCATGCCGGCGACGATCGGGCCGATCACCGT
>QKHF01000062.1 GCA_003250135.1 Paracoccaceae bacterium
GTGATCGGCGGCCGCTCGGTCGGAGTTCCGGGCACGCTGCGCCTGCTGGAGGACATCCATGTCCGGCACGGCCGTCTGCCATGGGCCTCGCTGTTCGAGGCCGCCATCCTGCGCGCCGAAGCGGGCTTTCCGGTTTCCGCCCGGCTCGCCGCCTCTATCCAAAGCGCCATGGAGGACGGGTTGGACGCCTTCCCGGCGACCAAGGCGCAATTCTCCCGCGCCGACGGCGCGCCGCTGCAGGAAGGCGACCGGTTCGAGAACCGCGACTTCGCCCGCACGCTGCGCCTGATCTCGGCCCATGGCGCGGACCCGTTCTATCGCGGCGTCCTCGCCGGAGACATCGTCGCCGCGGTCAAGACGCCCACCAATCCCGGCGAGTTGACCATGCAGGACTTCGTCGCCTACGAGGTGGTGGAGCGCCCGCCGGTCTGCGCGCCGTTTCGCGACTATCAAGTTTGCGGCATGGGGCCGCCCTCCTCCGGTGGGCTGACGGTCGGTCAGATCCTGATGATGCTCGACAATCAGGACCTCGGCGCCGGGCCCAGCCTCGACGCGTACCACCTGTTCACCGAGGCGGCGCGGCTCGCCTACGCCGATCGCGCGCTCTACATGGCCGACAGCGACTACATCGACATGCCCAAGGGCCTCCTGAACCGCGACTACCTCGCCACGCGCGCGAAGCTGATGAACCCGGTCGAGGCGAGCGGCGAGCAATCCGCGGGCGACCCGCCCTGGGACGACGCCATGCTGCTGGCCCCCGACACGCCCATGGAGCGGCCCGGCACCTCGCATTTCGTGATTGTCGACAGCTATGGGGACATGGTCTCGATGACCACCACCATCGAGACCGGCTTCGGCAGCCGGGTGATAACCAACGGTTTCCTTCTGAACAACGAGTTGACCGATTTCGCCTTCGCGCCGGAGAAGGACGGCAATCCGGTCGCCAACCGGGTCGAAGGCGGTAAGCGCCCGCGCTCGTCCATGGCGCCGACCGTGGTGCTGAAGGATGGCGCGCCCGTGTTGCTGATTGGCTCGCCCGGCGGCTCGCGCATCATCAACTACGTGGCGCAGTCTCTGGTCGCAATCCTCGCGTGGGACATGGACCCGCAGCAGGCGATCTCGCAGGGCCATATCGTCAATCGCAATGGAACGACGGACCTGGAGGAGAACACGGAGGCCGCCGGACTGGAGCTTCCCCTCTCCGCCCGAGGGCATGAGGTGGCGATCCGCGATCTCAATTCCGGCCTGCACGCGATCCTGATCACGCCGGAGGGACTGATCGGCGCCGCCGATCCGCGGCGGGAGGGCGTTGCGCTGGGCGACTGAGCCTAAAGCTTCGACCTGACGAAATTCGCCGTCACCGCGTGGCTTTCATGCGCGATCGGGATGTCGAACATGTCATAGGTGTGGATGCCGCCGGGATAGACCCGAAGCTCCGCCTCGTTCCCCGCCTCGACCCACCGCTTGGCCATCAGAAGCGTATCGTCGAACAGCGGGTCCAGCGTGCCTACCTGGAACAGCGCAGGCGGCATGCCCGAAACATTGGCGCGCAGCGTCGAAATCTCGGGCGAGGACCACAAATCCGGGTCCGCGAAGTTGGCCGAGAACCAGTCCACCGTCGGCGTTGAGAGCACCAGCTTGCGCGCGCCCCAGTCCCGCAACGACGGCGTCTTGCAAAGGTCATAGCAGCCATACATCAGCACCGCGCCGCGGAAGAGGTCGGCCATGCCGTCCTTCTTCGCCCGCTGCAGGGCGATGGAGATCAGATGCGCGCCTGCGCTCTCGCCGCCGATCAGGAACTTGTCGGTTCCGAAATGCGCCTTGCCGCTGACCAGCAGCCACAGCACGGCGGCCCAGACATCGTCCGGCCCGGCCGGCCACGGATTCTCCGGCGCCAGCCGGTACTCGACCGAGGCCACCGCCACCCCCGCAGCCTTGGCCAGCCGCTGGTTGTAGAGATCGAAATGCGCGGGCGAGCCAAGCGTCCAGCCGCCGCCATGCACATGTAGATAGACGCCCTTGGGGTCGCCCTCGGGCATCGTCACGCGCACGCGGGCGGCGCGCCCGCGATAGCCGGGGATATCCCACCACTCCGAGCCCTCCAGCGGCCCGGCCAGCGGGAAGATGCTCTTGCCCTCGTCGCGCGCGCGGCGGGTGACCGCGGGCGGCACCTCATGCGCCGCCGGCATGCTGGCCAGCTTCGCCTCGAATTCGGCGTTGAATCGCTTCGTCTCCTCCGACGGCTCGACGGAAAACACGGAGAGATCAATCAGGCGGCTTTGGGGCGGGTGGGTCGAATCGGCGCTCATGGCGCAAAATTAGCCGGACGTCCCGGCGACTGACAGAGCGACTTACGCCCCGCGCAGCAATTGCGCGCGCTTCGGCGGCACCGCCTTGATCTCGACGCCGGTGAAGACATGCAAGGTGTTGAGATCATTGTCGATCACCGCATGGTCGCTGACCCAGCCGCCCAGCAGCAGATAGCTGCGCAGCAGCGGCGGCATGCGCCGCATGGCGATCTTCAGGTCCGGACGCCGCGGCTTCAGCGCCTTGGCGAAGCGAAACACCTTCGGCGCCTTCACCCGCGGCAGCCAGCGCTTCGGCGCCAGGTGCTGCTCCTTCAGGAGCGCGAAGGAATCGACATACGCCTCCGCCTCGACGCCCTCGAAGCTGGAACAGCCGAACAGGAGCTCGATGCCGTGGTCGTCGACCACCCGGCTGACCTCACGCCACGCGAGACGCAGGATGTTCGGGTCGTGATACTCGGGATGAATGCAGAACCGCCCCATCTCCAGCATCGGATCGGGATAGGTCGAGAGGTTCGAGAGATCGTAATACTGCGCCGAGTAGCTTTGGCCGATTTCCGACCCGTCCTTCAGCGGCATCATCCTAAAACAACAGACCAGTTGGCCGGACTTCTTGTCCTCGATCAGGATATGAATGCAGCGCTCGTCGAACGTGTCCCGGTCGAGTCCGTCGTCGCGCGCCGCCGCCTCATCGCCCATTTCGCGCTCGGCGATAAAGGTCAGGTACCGCAGCTGCTGAGCGCGGCGCACATCCTCATCGGTCTCGGCTCGGCGGACGCTGTAGCGTCCGAGATTAAAAATCGCCATTTCGAGGCTCCAATCGGAACAATTCCGAACTAAATACTGTCTCCCGGCGACAGAGTGATGACGCGATACGACAGATGCGTCATCCTTCCGGGGAAAAGTAGGCGCCCCAAGGAGCCCTGAGAATGAGTGAAAAGGTCGTAAAGCCGGACTCTGTGTGGCGAGAGCAACTGTCGCCGCTGGCCTATAAGGTGACCCGCCGAAGCGGAACCGAGCGCCCGTTCACGCATGACGACTTCCCGAAAAAGCCCGGCGTCTTTCACTGCGTCTGTTGCGGCGCGCCTCTGTTCGACGCCGCGACGAAATTCAATTCGGGAACAGGCTGGCCCAGCTTCTTTCAGCCGGTGACGCCCGAAAGCATCGACGAAAAGGAAGACCGCAAGCTGTTCATGCGCCGAACCGAGGTGCTCTGCGCGCGCTGCGACGCCCATCTCGGCCATGTGTTTCCGGACGGCCCGCAGCCGACTGGCCTGCGCTATTGCATCAATGGCGTTGCGTTGAGCTTCGAGGCGGATGGCGAGGAAGACGCCTCGTGAAGCCGCTGGATCAGGCGGGCCGCATTGGCGACGCCGCTCCTCGGGCGCTGGAGACCCTGCGCCAGAAACTCGCCGAGATCGACACCTGGATATTCGATCTGGACAATACGCTCTATGAGCCCGGCGCCCGGCTGTTCGACCAGATCGAGGCCCGGATGACAGAGTTCGTCTCTCGCCGCCTTTGGGTCGACGCGGCGGAGGCGCGCCGCGTCAGCGACGAGTACTGGACCAACCACGGCGCCACCCTGAAGGGCCTGATGCTGCGAGACGGAATGCTGCCGGAACCGTTCCTCGCCTTCACCCACGACATCGACGTCAGCGCCCTCACGGAAAACGCAGAATTGCGCGCCGCCATTCTTCGTCTGCCGGGTCGCAAGGTGGTCTACACCAACGGCTCGCGCCGCCATGCGCTGCGGGTGACGGAGCGGTTGGGTCTGCGCGATCTCTTTGACGCGTTCTACGCCATCGAGGATGGAGACTTCGCGCCGAAGCCCACCTCGGACGGTTTCGCCCGGATCATCCGGATGGACGGCATGGACCCGACGCGTGCGGCGATGGTCGAGGATGACGTTCGAAATCTACAAATACCGAAGCAGTTGGGAATGGCGACTATCTGGCTGACGCACGGCCGAAACGTTGCCCCCGCCCCGGATTTCGTGGACATCGTCGCGGACGAGTTGACCGGCTTTCTGTCGCAGATTTGATCCCCCGCATGGCGTAAGGCGCTCTGCGCGCATATCGTCCAGCGATCCGTCGAAAGAGGTTCCGGTCTGATGACCAGAAAAGCGCCGTTCGAAGAAGTCGACATTCTCGTCGCCGGGGGCGGAGTCGCCGGGCTCGCCGCCACCGCCCTGTTCGCGACCGAACGGTTCCGCACGATCTGCGTCGACGCCTCTCCGCCGCCGCCGACTGACGCGCGCCAGCAAGGCGCCGATCTGCGCACCACGGCCTTTCTGCAACCCTCCATCGAGACGTTGAAGCGCGCCGGCGCCTGGGCCGGAGTCGCCGAGCAGGCGGCCGATCTGCGCATCATGCGTCTGATCGACGCGGGCGGCCCCGAACCGGTCGCCAGAGAGACCGCTGATTTCGACTCGTCCGAGGTCCAGAACGCGCCTTTCGGCGCCAACGCGCCCAACACCGCCATACGCCAGGCGTTGATGAACCGCATCGCCGAGCTGACATCGGCTGAGTTGCGCGCGCCGGCGGGCGTGACGCGTCTGACGGCGAGAGACGACGGCGTCATCGTCGCCCTCGCTGATGGCGCCATGGTGCGCGCGAAACTGGTCATTGGCGCCGACGGCCGCGATTCTGCCATTCGCCGCATGTCCGGCGTCGAGGCGAAGCGCTGGGGCTACGGGCAGAAGGGCCTTGTCTTCGCCGTGCGCCATCCCCGCCCGCATCAGGGCGTGTCGACCGAGATTCATCGCACCGGCGGCCCGTTCACCCTAGTCCCGATGCCGGATGACGGCGACGGCCCGCGCTCCAGCGTGGTCTGGATGACCCCGGGCCCCCGCGCCCTGCGCTTGATGGAGTTGGACGAGACCGCTTTCGCGGAAGAGGCGACAGCCGCCAGCCTCGGCGTTCTCGGCCCGTTGACGCTCGCCTCGCGCCGCGCCGTCTGGCCGATCATCAGCCAGATCGCGGAGCGGCTGGACGCCCCGCGCGTCGCACTGATCGCCGAGGCGGCCCATGTCGTCCCGCCCATCGGCGCGCAGGGGCTGAACATGTCGCTGAAGGATATCGATACGTTGGCGACCCTCTGCGTCGAGGCCCGCGCGAAAGGCGACGATATCGGCGCGCCGGCCCTGCTCGCCCGCTATCACCGCGCGCGCTGGCCTGACACCGCCGCCCATGTCGCGGGCATCGATGCGCTCAACCGCGCAGCGATGGCCGAGAACCAGTCCCTGCGGGATCTCCGCCGCGCCGGGCTGAAGACGATCCACGACGTCAAAC
>QKHF01000120.1 GCA_003250135.1 Paracoccaceae bacterium
GGCGTGGCGGGGAACAGGTCCCGCCCACGGGTCACATAGGTGACGCCCTGATGCGCGTCGTCGACCACGACCGACAGGTGATAGCTGGTGGGCGCGTCCTTGCGGGCGAGAACCACATCGCCGGCCCGCTCGATCAGCGCGTCGGGGTCGAGCGCGATCCGGCCAGTCTCGCCCTGAGGCCCGGCGTCCAGTTCTTCGAACCAGAGCGCGGCGATCGCTCGCGGGCCACCCAAGGCCGCCGCCGCCTTGCGCATGTCGAGCCTGAAGGCCGCCTCGCGGCCGGCCGCCCGGTGCGCGGCGTGGTCGGCCTCCGACAAGTCGCGGCATGTTCCGGGATAGGGCGGCCCGTCCGGCCCGCCTTCCTGCGGGGCGTCGAGCGCGGCGGCGATCTCCCGCCGAGTGCAGAAGCACGGATAGATCAGCCCTTGCGCTTTCAGCCGCTCCAGCGCCGCGCCATAGGCGGCGAAGCGCGATGACTGGCGTAGGACCGGCTCCTCCCATGTGACGCCCAGCCAGCCCAGATCCTCGAAAATCGCCTGAACATGCGCCTCGCGCGCCCGGCCGAGGTCGATGTCCTCGATACGCAGCAAAAAGCGCCCGCCCGCCGCCTTCGCCGCGTCAAAGGCGGTGAGGGCGGAAAAGGCGTGGCCCAGATGCAGCCGCCCGTTGGGGCTGGGGGCGAAGCGCTCGACAACCTGGCTCATGGCGCCATGCTATCCGGCATTGAAGGAGAGTTTCCATGCCGCTCCGAACGATTGAGACGGAGGCCGATCTGGCCGAGGGGGTTGCGCATCTGGCGCAGGTGGAGCCGCGCTTCGGCCACGCGCTGGCGCAAACCGGGCCGTTGCCGCTGCGCCGCCGCGAGGCGGGGTTCGAGGCGATGCTGAGCATCCTTGTCTCCCAGCAGCTTTCCGTCGCCGCGGCTGGCGGGATCTGGCGGCGAATGGAGGAGGCGGGGCTCATCACCGAAGCGTCGATTCTGCAGGCGGAGGAGGAGGCGATGCGCGCCTGCGGCCTGTCGCGTCCGAAATGCCGCTACGCCCGCGCCATCGCCGAGGCGGAGCTGGACTGGGCGGGGCTTCACGCGCTTGATCATGACGCGGCGATGGAGGCGCTGACCGCGATCAAGGGCGTCGGGCGCTGGACCGCCGAGATCTACCTGATGTTCGCCGTGGGGCGGCGGGACGTGTTCGCGCCCGGCGATCTCGCGTTGCAGGAATCCGCCAGGCTGCTGTTCGGGCTGCCCGAACGCCCCTCGGCGGCGGCGCTGGAGGGGATGGCGGAGCCGTGGTCTCCATGGCGCGCAGTGGCGGCGCGGCTGCTGTGGAGTTATTACCGCATTGCAAAAGGACGTGAGGGCGTTGCAACATAGGCGTCGTTCGCACAGTGAGTTCACTCGGATGCGGGAGCAAAACAGATGCCGGTGCTGACCGGACCGCGCGCGGGCGCGGCGAAGGGACAAGCCAAGAGTCTCGTTATCTTTCTCCATGGATACGGCGCAGACGGAAATGACCTGATCGGCCTTGCGCGCCCTCTGGCGCCAATCCTGCCGGGCGCGGCGTTTCTTTCACCGGATGCGCCTGAGCGCTGCGCCGCATCGCCCTTTGGGCGACAATGGTTCCCGATTCCCTGGATCGACGGTTCACCCCAGCAGGCCATGCTGGACGGGTTCGCGCGGGCCGAAAAATCCCTGAACGCATATCTGGACGAGACCTTCGCCGCCGAAGGGCTGGACGAAAGCAAGACCTGCCTGGTCGGCTTCAGTCAGGGCACGATGATGGCGCTGCAGGTCGGCCCTCGGCGCGAGAAACAGCTCGCCGGTATCGTCGGATTTTCGGGTCGCCTGACCTCGCCCGAACTCCTCAAGGCGGAGATCAAGACCAAGCCGCCGGTGCTGCTCGCCCATGGCGACGCCGACGAGGTGATTCCGGTCGAGTCGATCCACGATGCGCGCAATGGCCTCGCCGCGGCGGGAATCGACGTGCGCTGGCACGTCTCGCGCGGCGTGGGGCATGGCATCGACGAGGAGGGTCTGACGCTCGCCGCCCATTTCCTGCGCGACGCCTTGCTTTGAAGCGTGCGTTCGACGCGGTGTGAAGCGCCGCCTGCAGTCTGTTGATAAGCCTGTGGAAAAACTGTTGATGTCGGGGGGGCGCGCCGGCGCGCGCGCTGGCGCCGAGGCCGCTTTCAAGGTGTCGCGAAACTGTCGCCGGCCCTTGCTAGCGTGTGCTTGAAAGGACGAAAACGTCATCATCTAGAGGGTTTTCGATAGGGCGTCCGCGAGATATAGTCGCTTCAACGGGGGCGGGCGCGTCCCGTCCCTCGGGCGGAAACCCGACGCCGGGATGGGAGCAGTGTTGTGCAAGTCGCGCCAATCATAAGCAGTTTCGTTCGAAGTCCGGCGAATTTGCGAAAGCATCCCGCGCTGGTTCTGAACGCCGATTACCGCCCCCTTTCCTATTTCCCACTTTCACTTTGGCCATGGCAGGACGCGATCAAGGCGGTGTTCCTTGATCGCGTTTCCATTTTGGCGGAGTATGACGCCGTCATTCACAGCCCGTCGACAGAGATGAAGCTGCCCTCGGTGGTGGTGCTGCGCGACTATGTGAAGCCCGCGCGCTACCCGGCCTTCACCCGGTTCAACCTGTTTCTGCGCGACGAGTTCTCCTGCCAGTATTGCGGTTCGACCGGGGACATGACGTTCGATCATGTGCATCCGCGCTCCCGCGGCGGGCGCACCACCTGGGACAACGTCGTCGCGGCTTGCGGGCGCTGCAATCTGCAGAAGGGCGACAAGACGCTGCGCCGCTCGGGCATGAAGCTGCGCCGCGAGCCGTTCCGTCCCAGCGCCATCGAGTTGCAGAATGTCGGCCGGAAATTCCCGCCGAACTATCTGCATGAAAGCTGGATGGATTACCTCTACTGGGACGCCGAACTGGACGCGTGAGGCCCCGCCCGGCGGCCGATGATCAGCGCAGCGACGAAACAGGCCGTCAGGCCGAACGAGAGCGCCGCGTTCCATCCGGCCATGGACAGGCCGAACAGCTCCCAAGCAATCTCATCGCAGCGCACCAGCGGCGCCTCCATGATCTGCGCCAGCAACTGATCCGCGGACAGCCCGTCGATCGGGCCGGACGTGCAGGTGTCAGGCCCCTTCCAGAGGCCGCGCTCGACGCCTGCGTGAAACACCCCGATTCCGGCGCCGATCAGCTCGGTCATGCCAGCCAGGCCCAACAGCGCCGCGCCGCCGCGCCCGACCCCGCCGCTGGCGACCGCGCCGAGCCCGATCAGGATTGCGATCCCGTGCGGCCAGCGCTGCCAGATGCACATGGGGCAGGGGGCGAGGCCGCCGAGATACTGGAACGCCAGTGCGCCCAGCAGCATGCCCGCCGACCCCAGGACGCCGATCAGCGCGAAGGCCCGTGGGTCGGCGCGCAGACGGTCCACCAGCGCGCTCATAGCAACCACTTGGCGACGGCGAAGCCGCCAATCAGCAAGGCCAGCGCGATGGTCGTGACGAGGCCGAGTCGCTCCTCGATGAAACCGCGGATCGGCGGCCCGAACTTCCACAAAAGCGCGGAGATCAGGGTGAAGATGCCGCCGCGCGCGACCACGCTGGCGAGCGTGAACACCGTGAAGTCGAGCCCGGTCGCGCCGGAAAAGATCGTGATGACCTTGTAGGGGAAGGGGGTCAGGCCGGCGATCAGCACCGCCCAGGCGCCATATTCGTTGAACTTGGCGCTCATCTCCTCGAACTGGTCCAGTTTTCCATAGAAATCCAGCACCGGCTGGGCCACCTGCTCGAACAGGAACGCGCCCAGAGCATAGCCCGCCATGCCGCCAAGGATGGATGAGATGGAGCAGACCGCGGCGATCAGCAGCCAGCGGTCGGGACGCGCCAGAACCATGACCATCAACAGCGGATGCGGCGGCACGGGAAAAACCGAGCTTTCCACGAAACTGACAGCCGCAAGCGCCCAGAGCGCGTATCGCGTCTCGGACAGCCGCATGGTCCAGTCGTAAAGGTTTCGCAACATGCGGCGGCCTCTAACATCGGTCGCATGATCCGTCTATCCGCGTCCATGCCGCAGCGCGAAAAAACCGCCTGACGGAACGGCGGGTTCCTGTTGACCGCGGCCCGGCCCCGCCTATGATGCGCCCGCGCTTTTCCCTTCGCCCGGGTGGTGGAATGGTAGACACGGCAGACTCAAAATCTGCTGCTCTTGCGAGCGTGCGAGTTCGAGTCTCGCCCCGGGCACCAGATCGCTGTGACGCCACATGCCGGACAGGACCGTTCGATACAAATGTCGACAGTCGTGCGGGGCGCGTGAATCCAACGTTTTCCGGGAGTTCAGAGCGAAAACTACTCCAGAACCTCCGCAAAGTGGTATAGTGATTCTTAACAAGGTCAAATGACGAGAGTCGCCCTGAGGCGACAAGGGGATCCCATGAAATCGATCAGTATCGCGATTGGTGCGTTCAGCGCGGCGGTGATCGCCGTCGCAAGCGCCCACGCTCAGAACGCCGACTACTCGGCTGAGTCCATTATCAAGCACTTCGAACAAAGCGGTTCCGGCGACGGAGATTGCGCCGCAAGTGGCGATTGCATCGCGAAAAGCGGCACTCGCGGTCTGTCGATCGGCGCGGCTCCCACTCAGCCCGCGCCGGCTCCGGCGCCCGCCCTTGGGGCGGCTGAGGCGACCACGGCCGAGCCCATGGGCGCAGAGCCGCCGATGGGCAGCATCGCGCCGGCGGAGACGGCCTCCACCGCGCCGCGCATGGGTGAGATCGTCGCCGCGGAGCCCGCGCCTCAGCCCGTCGCCGCGGCGCCCGATGGCTTCAACCTGCTGATCACGTTTGAGTTGGGTTCGGCTCGCCTGACGCCGCAGGCGCAGACCAATCTGGATGAATTCGCCACGGCCGTCAGCGATCCGCGTCTCGCCACGGCGGTGTTCGCGATCAACGGTCACACCGACGCCAGCGGCGGCGATGAGTACAATCTTGCGCTGTCCGAGCAGCGCGCCGCTTCGGTCGTCGAGTATCTGACGGCCAAGGGCATCGACTCGTCGCGGCTGATCCCGCGTGGGTTCGGTGAGGAGCAGCCTCGCACCGCGGATCCCTATGACGGGGCGAACCGACGGGTCGAGGCGACCCTGATCAGCCAGTGAGGGATCGGCTGATCTGACACGATTTTGCGCCCGGCCGGCGAGGTCGGGCGCTCATCGCGTAAATGCGTAGCAGTTCAGTAGATGTTCAGGTGAGGCGTTGCGGCGGTCACGTCCGAAGGGCCGATAGGCTGAGGGCGCCTGTGTAGGTCCGTGCAAGTCGTCACAAGGGGGAACGATGACGACCATAAACTTTGAACCTGGGAACCGTTGCGCCACAGGTGGTGAGCGTCTCGCAAGAATATTCGCCCTGACGCGCACCGCAGCGATCATAATCGCCGCCGCATGCATTTTCACAGAGGCGTCGGCGCAGACCCCTAGGGCGACGCCGCGCGAACAACTTCGCCCCGATCTCACCCAGCCGCGGCCGACCCCGGAGGTCGGCGAACGTCCCGAGTTGGAGGCGAC
>QKHF01000147.1 GCA_003250135.1 Paracoccaceae bacterium
AGTCGGGCCGCCGCCCAGCCGAACGCGGCGTAGCGCTCGCTGCGGTGGCCGATCATGGAATCCGCCGTGTTGACCGCCTTGTAGATCAGGACGCCCGGCAGTCCGCCGATCAACAGCCAGAATGCGGGGGCGACGACCCCGTCGGAGAAATTCTCGGCGGCGGATTCGATGGCGGCGCGGGCGACGCCCGCCTCGTCCAGCGCCTCCGGGTCGCGGCCGACGATCAGGGAGACCGCCTTGCGGCCGGCGGCGAGGCTTTCGCGCAGACCGGCGGCGACGGCGCAGACATGGTCGACCAGGCTCTTGTGGGCGAGGAGGATCGCGCCGCACAACATCTCCCAGAACGGGCCAAGGGGGAGGGCGGCGATCAGCCAACCCAGCGCGCCCGCGCCGAGGAGGAGGATGAGCGCGGCAGCGAAGCCTTTCATGCGCCGCGCCCTGGGCGCGCCCGCGTTCAACGCCGCCTCCAGCGCGCCCACCGCCCGGCCTATCAGCACCGCGGGGTGGGGGATGCGGTCCCAAAGCCATTTCGGCTCGCCCAGAGCTGCGTCCAGCACCAGCGCGGCGAAGAGGATCGCGGCGTGAGAGGTCACGCGCGCCAGTCCTTCAGCGCCGCCTCCAGCCGCGCCCAGTCCGCCTCCGGTCCCGGTGGGGCGATGCGCAGCCAGTCGCGGCGATAGGTGAAGATGCGGGTCCAGATTTGGCGCTGGGCGAGATGGTCGTGCAGTTGCGCGGCGTGGAGTGTCTGGACGAGGCGGAACAGCGTCGTGCCGCCCGCTACATCCAGCTCCGCCTGACGCATCAGCGCGTTCAGCCGCTGCGCGTCGCGGAACAGGCGGGCGCGGGTCTCCTCGGCCCATGTCTCGTCTGACAGCGCCGCTATCCCGATCTCGATGGCGGGGCCGGAGACCGACCACGGCCCGAGCGCCTGCCGAAGCTTCAAAGCGGTTTCAGGCCCGCAGATCGCGAAGCCGAGTCGGACGCCCGCCAGCCCATAGAACTTGCCGAACGACCGCAGGACGATCAGGTCCTCAGCTCCCGCATATGGGCAGAGCGACATTTCCGGAGTCACGTCGCCGAAGCTTTCATCGGCGATGGTCAGGGGCCGTCTGCCGGCGAGCGCCCGCGCGTCGCCCGGCGTCCAGACCGCGCCATCCGGGTTATTCGGGTTGACGAAGACCAGCGGGACGCCGTCGGGCGGGTCCGCTGTCTCAATCACTTCGCGGCCTGTCGCGCGGAAGCTGGCGGCGTGCTCGTTATAGGTGGGCGAGAGAATCGCCACCGGGCCGGGCGGGGTCAGGCCCGGCATCGCCTGAATCAGCGCCGAGGCGCCGGGCGCGGCCACCACCTCCGCCTCCTCGGCGGCGGAATAGGCGCGTCGGGCGGCCTCCTCCAGCGCGGCCAGGCGGTCGGCGCCGGGCAGGCGCGTCCAGCAGGATGCGGGCAGGTCCGGGACTGGGTAGGGGATCGGATTGATGCCGGTCGAAAGATCCAGCCAGTCCGCAGGCGCGCCGCCATAGCGCAACGCGGCGGCGTGAAGGTCGCCGCCATGGTCGCGTTTGTGGGTCTCGCTTGCCGCCATGCGCCACTGCCTCGCCCGGCGCGCGCCCCGCGTCAAGACGGGACGGGCTTTTCGCCGCCCTCGCCCCGCGCTATCGAGGCGCGATGATCGCGTCGCGCCATATCCCGCCTCCGCGCCCGGCCCACGCTCGGGTGCATGGCCATTGCGGCGAGTTGCTGCAAGGCCGCCTCGGTCCCGGCGGGCCGGTGGCGCTGGTCACGCTGCCCTGGCCGGAGCTGGAGGCGCGGGCCTGGTTCGCGCCGTCTCCCTGTGCGCCGTTGCTGGTGCGGGTGAGGGCCCCGGGCGCGCATGACCCGCAGGTCGCCAGACGGGCGGCGCGGGCCGCGCTAGCGGCGCTGGGGCGCGCGGGTTGGGGCGGGCGGCTGATCATCGCCAATCCCGCGCCGGTCGGTGGAGGGGCGGGGTCCTCCAGCATGGATGCGCTGGCCTCGATCCGGGCCGTCGCGGCGGCCTTTGGCGTTCAGTTCGGCGCATTGCGGGAGGCGGCGCTTTCGCTGCAGGCCGAGGGCGCCGTGGACCCGCTGATGCATGACGCGCCGGTCCTTTTCGCGTCGCGCGAGGGGCGGGTGTTGGCGATGCTGCCGCCCGCGCCTAAATTACTCGTAGTGGGCGGATTTGACGGACCGGGTCGAGAGACGGCCTCAGCCGCTCCCAGCGATCTGGACGTTACGGATTTGGCGGCGGGGCTCACTCGGGCCTTTGCGGATCGTGATCTGGAGGAGATCGGCCGGGTCGCCACCTTCTCGGCCGAGGCGGATCAGGCGCAAAATCCCAAACCGCACTGGGCGGAGATCATGGCGCTCGCCAAGGAGACGGGCGCGCTCGGCGTCGCGGTCTCGCACAGCGGTTCGGCGATCGCGCTGCTGTTCCCGCCGGGCGAAGGTGGGGCGGCGCGCGCGGCTCTGGCGGGGCTGGCCGAGATGGGCGTCTCCGCGCCGCGGCTTTTCCGCCCTTTCGGCTGAGCGATTTTTTTGGTTTTGGACCTTCCGGATTGATAGTCTGATTTGGGGAGAGTTCCTATGGAACGCAGACTGGCGGCGGTGCTCGCTGCGGACATGGCGGGATACAGCCGGCTCATGGAAGCGGATGAGCAGGGCACGCTCGCGCGCCTCAGGACCCATCGCATCGAGTTGATGGACCCGTGCATCGCCAAGCATCACGGCCGCATAATCAAGTCGACCGGCGACGGCTTGCTGGCCGAGTTCCCCAGCGTGGTCGACGCGGTCGCCTGCTCGCACGAGATCCAGACGCGCATGAAGCGGCGCAACGCGGACGTCGCCTGCGAGGCGCGTATCGAATTTCGCATCGGCATCAATCTGGGCGACATCATCTTCCAGGACGACGATATTTTCGGCGACGGCGTGAACATCGCCGCCCGGATCGAGCCGTTGGCGGAAGTCGGCGGCGTCTGCGTGACCTCGGCCGTGCGCGACCAGGTCGCCGATCGGCTGGAGCTGGGATTCGACGATCTGGGCGAAAAGCAGCTCAAGAACATCAGCCGCCCGGTGCGGGTCTACCGTGTCGAGATCGACGGGGACGCCGACGCCGGCGCGGGCGCCGGGGCCGATCAGCCGAAGCGGGAGGTCAAGGCGGCCACGAAGCCGACCGTCGCCGTGCTGCCCTTCGCCAATATGAGCGGCGATCCCGAGCAGGAATTCTTCGTCGACGGGCTGACCGAGGACATCCTGACCGAACTGGCGCGGCACCATGAGTTGTTCGTGATCTCGCGCAACTCCAGCTTCGTCTACAAGGGTCAGTCGGTGAACATCCGCGAGGTCGCCCAAAAGCTCGGCGCGCAGTATCTGGTTGAGGGCAGCGTGCGCAAGGCGGGCGATCGGGTGCGCGTCACGGTGCAGCTGATCGACACCGCGACCGATGCGCATATCTGGGCCGAGCGTTACGACCGCAGGCTGGACGACATCTTCGAGCTTCAGGACGAGGTGACCTCGGCCATCGTCGCCACGCTGCCGGGCCGGGTGGAGGCGGCGCAGCGCGACCGGATCGCCCGCAAGGCGCCGTCCAACATGGCGGCCTATGAACTGGTGCTGGCCGCCAAAGTGCTGCATCACCGCTCGACGCGGGAGGACAACGCCAAGGCGGAGCAACTGGCGGCTCGCGCCATCGCGCTGGACCCGGATTACGCTCACGCCCACGCCTGGCGCGGCTGCGTCATCGGACAAGCCTGGGTCTATAGCTGGGGCGAGGACAGGGACGCGCTGTGGGACGAATGCGTCCGCGAGGTGGAGATCGCGCTGTCGCTCGACGACAACGACGCCGACGTGCACCGCATCCTAGCGGCCATCAAGGTCGGGTCGAACGATCTGGCGCAGGCGCGGCACCATCAGGAGCGCGCGCTGGCGCTGAACCCGAATTACGACCTCGTGGTGGTGCAGCAGGGAGAGCTGTTCACATGGCTCGGCCAGCCGCTGGAGGGGATCGAGTGGATCCGGAAGGCGATGCGCCTGAATCCGCATCATCCCGAGCGTTTCTGGAGCCATCTCGGCAAGGCGCATTTCGCCGCCAAGCAGTATGCGGAGGCGATCGAGGCGTTCATGCATGTCTCGGTCAAGGATCAGTTCCAGCACGCCTTTATCGCCGCGGCCTATGGCTGGCTTGGCGATGCGACCGCAGCCGAGGCGCATCTGATGAAGATGAAGGCGCTGGACCCGGCGTTTACGTGGGAGACGCTGGCGGAGACGCTGCATTATGCCCGGCCCGAGGACACAGAGCATTTGCGCGAGGGGCTGGCGAAGGCCGGGCTCTCCTAGTCCCTGAGCGGCGGCACGCGGCTGACGAAATGGCCCTTCACGCCCTGCGGCCATTCGCGATAGGGCACCACCCCGGTCTCGCTGCCCGCATACTTCGTCGCATATTCGACCAGCGCCTCGGCCGCCTCGGGCTCCGGGTCGAAGCGGCCCAGCACGTAGGTGATCTTGCCGGGCTCGGCGATCGCCGCGTTGCACCCATGTCCGCAGCCCATCAGGCAGGAATGGCGCTTCACGCGCACGCCGCCGCCATTCGCCGCGCGCTCCACATGTTCGGCGAAAGTCTCGCCCGCGGTGCGGCCGTTGCGGATCTTCTCTTCGTCCGAGAAGCCGCAGGTGTCGCAGACGAGGATGGTGGCGGTCATGGGCGGGCTCCAGTTCCAAGCCCGGCACATGTAGACGCGGGCGGCGGGAGGGGCAAGCGCCTCAGGCCGCCGCCAGACGCTCTCGCCCGTGGGGCGCCATGAAGTCGATCTCCGGGCCAAGCGGGACCACGCCGGTCGGATTGATGGTCGAGTGGCTTTCGTAATAGTGGCGCTTGATGTGGTCCATATGCACGGTCCCGGCGACGCCCGGCCACTGGTAGAGCTCTCGCGTATAGGCCCAGAGGTTCGGGTAATCCGCCAGCCGCCGGATGTTGCACTTGAAGTGCCCGACATAGACCGGATCAAAGCGCACCAGCGTGGTGAACAGGCGCCAGTCGGCCTCCGTCACCCGCTCACCCATCAGGTAGCGGCGGGTGGCAAGGCGCGCCTCCAGCCAGTCGAGCGCGTCGAAGAGATTCGTCACCGCGTCTTCATAGGCGGCCTGCGAGGTGGCGAACCCGGCCTTGTAGACGCCGTTGTTGACCCCGGAATAGACACGGCTGTTCACCTCCTCGATCTCGTCCCGCATCGCCTCGGGCCAGAAATCCAGCCGGTTGCCGGTGATGTGGTCGAAGGAGGAGTTGAACATCCGGATGATCTCGGAAGATTCATTGCAGACGATCCGTTTGGTCTGCTTGTCCCAGAGGATCGGCACCGTGACCCGGCCGGTCATCTTCGGGTCGTTGCGAAGATAGATCTCTCGCAGGAAGCGGTCGTCGAACAGCGTGTCGCCGGTCGCGCCCGGCGCGTCCTCGGTCCGGAAGGTCCAGCCGTCCTCGCCCATGTAGGGGTGAACGACATCGACTGAAATATGCTCTGTGAGTCCCTTCAGCGCGCGGAAAATCAG
>QKHF01000224.1 GCA_003250135.1 Paracoccaceae bacterium
TTTGGCGTCACCGGACAGTTGCGGATGACGCCCCTGAAGATGCACGTGCTCGGCGAGACTTCATCCAAGATGCGCTTGCTCGAAATCCCGACGCCTTCGCCAGCGAGCTCGACGTTCAGAACATGATGTGCATGTTCCCTGGCAAGTTCTGAGCGCAAACATTTCAAAATCATCCTCACGAGCGCTTAGGGGGCGAAGCGGTCACTCGCTGCGATGTGGTCAGATGTACACACCGGGCTCAAACGAGCCGTTCGCTGCGGCATGCACGAATGTCCGCTGAGGGCTGCATTGCAGCCGCGTCGACATCACTAATGTTTGGAAGTGGTGCCGCAGAAGGGACTCGAACCCCCGACCCCATCATTACGAATGACGTGCTCTACCAGCTGAGCTACTGCGGCTTCTCGGCCCTACTATGGCCCTACTAATTTTACTCACTCGCCGCGAACCCTTTGGTTTTGAACGTCATTCCGGGTTGGACCCGCTAATTACGAATGACGTGCTCTACCAGCTGAGCTACTGCGGCGATGCGTCAGGACCCGGGACCCTGCGATGCGGCGCGGACATTAGGCGCGGGCGCCCGATTTGGCAAGCGGCTGAAAACGGCCCGACGGCGGGTCAGTCGCCGCCCGCGCCGCGCGCCGCCGCGGCGGCCTGCTCAAGCTTGCGCTCAGCCTCTTCATCGGCGTCATTCTTCGCCGGGCCGCCAACGGTTTTGGCCGGGGCCTCTTTGGCGGCGACGGGTTCGGCCTCGCTCGGCTCCGGCGCGGCCTCCGCCTTCTCCTCTTTGGCGGGGGCCTCGGGTTCGGGGTCGTCCGCGGCCTCCTCCGCCTCGGCCTCGGCCTCGGCTTCAGCCTCGATCTCCGCGTCGTCCTCCATCACGGCGTCCGCCTCGTCCTCCATCTCGGTCTCATCGTCAGCCGGCTCCTCGCCGACCAGAAGCGGCGCCATGGCGGCGCTGGAGGCCTGCTCGCCAGCCTCGGTGTCGATCTCGCGCCAGGTCAGCGTGTCGAAGGCCTCGCAATTCGGGCAGAGCGGGGTGAATTCCGGAGCGATAAAGCCGCAATTATCGCAGCACCACTGTGCGCCGCGGGTCGCCGTCAGCGCCTTGGCCAGCCAGCCGCGAACCACTGCTTCCGGAGCGCCCTGACCCTTTTCGATCGCGGCCATGATGGCGCAGGCGCGCGCGGTCGGCGCGACCTCCGCCAAGTCGCCCAGCGCTTTCTTCGCCTCGGGGAAATGGCCGGCCGTCAGCTCAAGCTCGGCCAGCAGCATCTTCGTCTCGGCGTGGTCCGGCGCGGCGGCGATCAGGGTGCGGAAGCGCTGGCGGCGCTGATCCGGCGTCTCATCGGGCTGGATCGCGGCGAAGGCCGCGGCGATGGAGGGATGCGGCGCGTGTCGCCAGGCGTCCACGGCGATGCGCGCAGCCTTGCGGGCCTGTCCGTCCCTGGCCAGAAGCTCGGTCGCAAGCGCCGCCGCCGGGGCGAGGCCCGGCGCCTTCTTCGCCGCTTCGGTCGCCGCGGTCAGCGCCCGCTCCGTATCGCCCTTGGCCTGAGCCGTCCGGGCGTCGGCCAGCAGCAGAACCGCTTCGCGCCGGGCGGCGACATCCTTGGGCAGGTGTCCCGACTTGGCCTTGGCGCGCATCGTGTCGCGCGCGCCGCGCCAGTCGCCGATCTGCGCCTGCAGACCCAAGAGCGCATCCTGCGTCCCGCTCTCCTTCGGCTGAAGCACGAAAGCCCGGCGTGCGAGCTTCAACGCGCGATCCGTGTCACCTTCGTTCAGCGACATGGTCAAGAGGCCCTTGATGCCCGCGATCTCGGTTTTCCGGTCCGCCGAGAGCATCTCGAAATAATGGCGCGCGCGGTCCTTCTCTCCAGACATCAGCGCGGCCTGCGCGTTGACGATGCGGGTCAGCGGCGGCTCGTCCAGCAGCATCTCGGCCTTCTTGGCCTTGACGGCGGCGCGGCGCCCGTCGCCGGCCGACAGGGCGACCAGGCTGTCCGACAGGGCGGCGAGGCCCTTCTTCTGCGCCCGGCGCGCCCAGTAGCGCTCAAGCGCGGTGCGGTCGCCGGTGAAGAAGAAGGTGAAGACGGCCAGGAGCAGGCCCACAACCTTCCAGATGATCCAGAGTGCGAAGACGAGCGCCAGCGCGGCGAACACCGCCGCCAGCGGGCGCATGGAGAAATGCTTCGCGCCCCAGGTCACTTCGACCGAGCCGGGCGTCTCCAACAGCACCATCGCGGCCCAGGTGACGGCGACGAGCAGCGCGATGTAGACGGTCGTGCGGATGATCAGCCAGAGCATCGCCTGCGCTCCCCTCAGTTCGACGGCGCTGCGCCAGGCAGCATAGAGGTGGCCAGTTCAGCCAGCCCCGCATCGACGGCGGCGCGCTTTTCGGCCCGCGCTGTCCAGCCCGCCATCGCGTCTTTCGACACGGTCGGCAGCGCGTCCAACTCGGCGAGCGCCGCAGCCAGCGAGCCTTCGCTCAGCCGCGCCTCGGCGCGAGAGATCACGGCGGCGGGCGTGTCGCCCTCCGTCTCCCCGACCGGGCGGACCGCGACCTGCGATTCCAGCCAGGCCAGCGCCTGATCGGTGTAGTTCTCACCCGCCGCGGCCAATTTCGCGGCCGAGATCGCGGCTCGCGCGGCCTCGGGGAAGGTCGCGGTCAGAGAGCTAAGACTGGGCGCGCCCGTGGCGGCAGAGGCGGCCAGAGCCTCCGGCGCGGCGACGCCGCTGACCGACGTGAAGGTCTCAAGCTCGGCCGCGTAGGGCGAGGCGCTGTTGACCGCGGTCGACAACACGGCGAAGGCGGCGGCGTTGGCGGCGCCCTTGCCAGAGGCGGCGCCGGCCGAGACGGCGGATTCCGCGGCCGACAGGCGCGTCTCCAGGGCGGCGACGTCTTGCTCCAGCGGCGCGACGCGGCTTTCGACCGTCGCATCGGCATTCTGTTTCAGCGCGGCGAGTTCCGCGCGCAGGCCGCTGATCGCGGCGTCGGAGATGGTCCCGCCTTCGACGCCCGGCTGGCCGGACAGCGCGCGCAGCTCCTCTCGCAGCCCGGCGAGCGTCGCCTCCGCGTCGTCGATCCGGGCGGTCAGAGCCGAAACGTCCGCGCCCTCCAGCGCAGAGATCGTGGCCTCGCTGGCCTCGATCCGCGCCGACAAATCCGCATCGGCGGCGGCGTTTTGCTCGATCGAGGCGGCGAGTTGCGACTGCAGTGCGTTGGCGCTGACCTCCAGCGCGTCCTCCAGCGCGGCGATCCGCGCCTCCATATCATCGACATCGGCGCCGGAGCCCGGGGCCAGATACTGGGCGACGCCCGCAGGCAGCATCGGCGCCAGTTTCGGCCCCACGATCAGCGCCAGCGCACCGCCGCCGATCAGCAGCAGCAGCGCGACCAGCGCCTTGGTGGCGAAGCCGGAACCCTGTTGATCGTCATGATGGTCGTCGTCGTAGTGATGGTCGTCGTGGCTCTCATCGAAGGCGGGTTCCTCATGCGCTTCCGCTTCCGCGCTCGCCTCGGCCTCGACCGCTTCCGGCTCAGCCGATTCGGTCGCGGTCTCCTCAATCGCATCGGTCTCCACAGAGGTCTCGGCGCCGGCGTCCATCTCCAGGTCGTCGGCGTCTTTCTTTCCATCACTCATGGGTCGATCCCGTCTCGTCGCGTTGAATTCGCAGCGCCCGCGTTTGGGCGCGCCCGGCCGCGCGCAGATTCGCGGCGGAGTCATCATAACCGAGGCCGGAGCGTAGTGCGGCCGGGGCGTGCGAACAACGTTGAAAATGCGCGCAGTTCAGGGGGCGCCGGACTCCGGCGCGCCGATGGCGCTCAGCATGGCGACGCCGTCGGGCCTGTCGGCGATGGAGATGCGCCGAAGGCCGAGGCTCTCCAGCGGCGCCGCGGCGGCCGCGCTGATGGCGACGGCCCGCATAGCGGAAAGGGGCGCCAGATTCGCCTTTTTCGCCAGAGCGGCGAAGATGTGTGCGGTGCGGGGCGAGTAGAACGAAGCGGCCTGAACCCGACCGGCGGCGAGCGCCTGAGCGGCTTCCTCGGGCAGGGCGTCCGCCGGGCGCATGGCGTAGAGAACCGCCTCAGTGGCGGCGATTCCGACAGCGTTCAGACGGGCCGCCAGATCGCCTCGTCCATGCTCGCCGCGAATATGGAGGATGGGTCCGTCCGGCGGGTCGGAAACAATCAGGCGAGAGAGCGCGTCCGCATCGCCCGCGGCGGAGCGGGTGGCAGAGAATCCGGTCTCGCGCGCCGCGGTCTCGGTGGCGTCGCCCACGGCGTAGACCGGCGACTCGCGCCTGGGGCTGGCGGCTTCGAAGGCGCGTACGCCATTGGCCGAGGTGAAGGCGAGCGCGCCCGCAGTTTCCACCATCGCCTCGAAACCGGGCGGCGGCGGCAGAATTTCGAGCGTCAACATCGGCGCGATCAGCGGGGTCCAGCCGAGGGCGCGCAGGGGCTCGGCCAGCGCTTCCGATTGCGCCTGTGGCCGGGTGAGGAGGATGACCGCCACCGCCCTATCCGGCGTCGAAGAAACCCGCGCCGCCCTTGGCGCGCAGTTCCTCCGCGGCGTCATGGCCCATCGCGGCGGCCTCGGAGACCGGACCTCGGCGCTCGGCGGTCAGGCGCTCGGATCCGTCGGGGCGGATGATCTCGCCCCGAAACCAAAGCTGGTCGCCCTCCAGAGCCGCCAGCCCGCCAATCGGGGTGCGGCAGGACCCGTCCAGCGCGGCGAGGAAGGCGCGCTCAGCGGCCAGTCGATGGCCGGTCGCCGCGTCGTGGATCGGCGCCAAAAGCGCGCGGGCCGCCTCATCGCCGATGCGCGTCTCGATCCCGATGGCGCCTTGGGCGACGGCGGGCAGCATCTCTTCTGGTTCGATCAGCGCGGCGATCTCCGCCTCCATCCCCAGCCGCCGCAACCCCGCCGCGGCGAGGAAGGTGGCCGCCACCTCGCCCCGACCCAGCTTGGCGAGCCGGGTCTGCACGTTGCCGCGGAACTCCACCAGCTTCAGGTCCGGGCGGCGGTTCAGAAGTTGCGCCCGACGCCGCAGCGAGGAGGACCCGACCACCGCCCCCTTCGGCAGTGCGCCGATCCCGCCGAAATCACGAGAGATGAAGGCGTCGCGCACGTCCTCGCGCGGCAGGAGGGCGCTGATCTCCAGCCCCTCCGGCAGCACCGTCGGCATGTCCTTCATCGAATGCACCGCGAGGTCGATCCCGCCCGCCAGCAGCGCCTCCTCGATCTCCTTGGTGAACAGGCCCTTGCCGCCGATTTCGCTGAGTGCGCGGTCCAGCACCCTGTCGCCGGTGGTCTTGATGACCACGATCTCGAACGCGGCCTCGGCCAGTCCATGCGCAGCCGCCAGCCGGCCCCTCGTCTCATGCGCCTGCGCCAGCGCCAGCGGCGATCCGCGGGTGCCGATTTTCAGCGGCCGATCCGCGCTGGGCGTTTGGGGCGATTGCGTCGTCATGGGGCGGGTGCTAACTCCGATTTGAGGTGCAGCGACAGATACGGCGCAGGGACGGCGGGCGCAATGCGAAGCGGAAAGAGCGGCGGATTGCGACGACACCGCCGCGGCGGTGCTCAGCGCCGATCTCGACGCGGGCGGCCGACCGCTCGCGCCGCCGCGCATTCTTTCGTCTATTGTCTGGGGTCAGGATTCTTTGCATGCCGCGTTTGGCGGCGTGGTGCCGGAGATCGCCGCCCGCGCCCATGCCGAGCGTCTGGATTACTGCGTCGAGGCGGCTCTGAAGGACGCCGGGCTGACGCTGGCCGGGATCGACGCCGTCGCCGCCACCGCCGGACCGGGGCTGATCGGCGGGGTTCTCTCGGGCGTGATGTGCGCCAAGG
>QKHF01000006.1 GCA_003250135.1 Paracoccaceae bacterium
TCACACCAATAAGACGCTGATCCAGTTCCTGATCGAGGAGCAGCGGAAGCATGGCGGAGATGAACGCCTGACCATGCTGCTGCACGATGTGGCGACCGCGTGCAAATCCATCGCCAACGCCCTGAAGAACGGCGCGCTCGCCAATATCCTCGGCAGTCTTGAGACCGAGAACGTCCAGGGCGAGACCCAAAAGAAGCTGGACGTTCTGGCGAACGAGATTTTCATCCGGCGTTGCGAGTTCGGAGGCACGCTCGCGGCGATGGTCTCGGAGGAGATGGACGAGATCCAGCCGATCCCGGCGGAATATCCCAAGGGACGCTATGTGATCCTGTTCGATCCGCTCGACGGGTCCTCGAACATCGACGTGAACGTCTCCGTCGGATCGATCTTCTCGATCCTCGAATTGCCCGAGGGCGTGACTGAGATCACCCATGAAACGGTTCTGCGGCCCGGGGTCGAGCAGGTTTGCGCGGGCTACGCGCTCTACGGGCCGTCAACCATGCTGGTGCTGACCACCGGAGACGGGGTGAACGGATTTACGCTGGACGGCGATATCGGCGAGTTCCGCCTCACGCATCTGGACATCCAGGTTCCGCCGGCGACGCCCGAGTTCGCGATCAACTCCTCGCGCCAGAACTGGTGGGAGCCGCCGGTCCAGCGCTATGTCGAGGAATGCGTCGAAGGCGAGAGCGGCCCGCGCGGCCGGACCTACAACATGCGCTGGGTCGCCTCGATGGTCGCCGAGATTCACCGCATCCTGATGCGCGGCGGCGTGTTCCTCTATCCGATCGACGAGAAGAACCGCAAAGCGGGCGGCAAGCTGCGCCTGTTCTACGAAGCCAACCCGATGAGCTTCATCATCGAGCAGGCGGGCGGGCTCGCCTCCACCGGGCGGGAGCGCATCATGGAGGTTGCGCCCGAGAGCCCACACCAACGCGTGCCGGTCATCATGGGCTCTCGAGACGAAGTGAGCCGTGTCGTCGATCTTCATGCGGAGTGGGACGCAAAAAACAAGGCGGACGGACGCTGATACACAAACGGCACAACGGAAAAGTCGAACAATCACTGGAAAAAAAACGACAAAGAATATCAATTGACTGATATTTGTTGCATATTGTCAGACAAAGTGTATATTCACCTCGAACAAGGTGATTCTTGCCTATGTGCAAAGGTGAATCCGACGATGAAGAAACAGAATGCCGTTGCGACCAGAGAGAATGGCGTAAGCAGTGAAGTAGCGGAGGAACTCGCAAAGCGAGTGTTCTCCGGAGCCTATCGGCCGGGTGAAATGTTGCCCAAAGAGACGTCTTTAGTAGACGAACTCAACGTCAGCCGCGCGTCGGTGCGGAGCGGTCTCCAAACGTTAGCGTCGCTTGGCATCATTAAGCGGCAGGTGGCGCAGGGAACAATCGTCACTGATTTTAGCGAGTGGAACATCCTCAGCCCACAGGTCAGCAGCTGGATGGCGGGCTACGCCAACCCCAATCCGGATTTTCTCAAGCACGTTTTCGAGTTCCGCTATGCGATCGAGCCTTACATTTCAGCGCTTGCGGCGAGTCGCGCGACAGCAAGAGATCTGGCCGCGATCGAAGAAGCGTATGAAAAAATGGAGACGGCGCAGCGCGAGGGAACGGACGCCGAGTTCAGCGACGCAGACATCGCCTTCCATGAGGAAATCTACAAGGCGACGCACAACCTGATCTGGGCGCAGATGGCGCACGTGCTGAGGCCAGCGATCATGCTAGTTATCGATAAATCCAATACTTCAGCCGACGAATTGAGCGACAGCCTGAAGCGTCACTGGCGCGTCATGGAGTGCATCCGCTTCCGTCGGCCCGGAGAAGCTTATGACGCCGCGATCCGCGTATTGGATCGAACCGCGGTCGACCTGGGCCTCAGCCCGTCGGGCGCGGACACAGAACTCCTCGCCTTAATGAAGGCTAGGGCTTTGCCGGAGATGCAATCCGCGACTCCGGCTCTTCTGCCAACCACGAAATGAAAGCACCTGCATCAAGGTGTTGCGCGATTAATGGAGGATTTCTCATGCGCGTAGGACGGTATTCAACACTTCTGGCGGCGGTGGCCGGCATCGCACTCGCAGGCCAGGCGGCTGCGGCGGAGTTCGAGTTCAAGTTCCAGTCGAGCGATCCGGCTGGCAACCCGAATTTCGAACTGCAGACCGGCTGGACGAAGGCGCTCGCCGAGCGCACCGGCGGCCGGGTCAGCCTCGAGCTTTTGCCTGTCGGCTCGATCGTCGAGCACCAGGAGACCCAAGACGCCATCGCCGCCGGCATCATCGACGGCCACATCACCGACACGTCGTACTTCACTGGCAAGGACGCCGCCTTCGGACTGATCGCCAATCCGGTCGGCGCCTGGTCGGATCCCGAGCAGATGTTCGATTTCATGGAGAATGGCGGCGGCAAGGAGCTGATGAACGATCTGGTCGGGCCGTACGGACTGCACTTTATCGGCGCGACCACGCCGGGCCTAGAGGCGTTCGTATCGAAGGTGCCGATCGACAGCGTCGCCGATCTGAAGGGCGTGAAACTGCGCGCGCCCGAAGGCCTGGTGCAGCAGGTCTTCGCCGCAGCCGGCGCCGCGCCGGTCAACCTGCCGGGCTCGGAGGTCTTCACCGCCCTCGACAAGGGCGTGATCGAGGCCGCCGACTACACGGTGTTCTCCACTAATCAGGCGCAGGGTCTGAACGATATCGCCCCCCATCCGATCTATCCCGGCTTCCACTCGATGCCGCTCGTCGAGGTGTCGATGAACAAGGACAAGTGGGATGCGCTGCCGGACGACATCAAGGCCGCCTTTGAGGAGACGGTGAAGGAGTTCTCGCGCCACCAGGTCGCGGTTCTCGCTGAGCGTGACAAGGAAGCGGTCGAAGCGGCCAAGGCGGGCGGCGTCATCACAGTGCACGATTGGTCTGCCGAAGAGCGCGCCAAATTCCGCGCCATCGCCGCCGGCGAGTGGGAGAAGGTGGCCACGCGTAGCGCCAACGCCCAGAAGGTCTACGACACGTTGACCAAGTATCTGAAAGACAAAGGCCTGATGTAACGACGCCGACAGGCCTGCAGCCGGCGGCGAACCTCGCCGCCGGCTGCTCTAGGGGAGGAATCGGAATGAGCTCGGACGACAATATCGAAAACGCCGCCGAACACGGACTGGAAGATCATGGGGAAAAAGACAAGGCGGCGCTGCAGGCCGGCGCGCTGGGTAGCCTGATTAACAAAGGCGGAATCATTTTCGCCCTCGGCTTGGTCGTGGCGATGCTGATCCTGATTCAGGAGGTGTTCTTGCGCTACGTGCTGAACTCTCCGACGATCTGGGCCCATGAGACAACGATCTTTCTCTGCGCCGCCGCCTTCATCTACGGGGGTCTCTATTGCGCTGCGAGGAACTCGCACATCCGTGTCGTGATCGTCTACGACTTCGTGAAAGGCGACGTCCGGCGCGCCTTCGACGTGGTGATCTCGCTTGTTTGCGCCGCCTCCTCGGCGTTCTTCGCCTGGGCCGCATGGCTGATGGTCCAGCGCGCGATCTTCACCCCTGACGGCGCCTTCCGCCTCGAGACCTCTGGTAGCGCCTGGAACCCGCCGACGCCGGGGCTCCTCAAGGTTTTCATGTTCATTGTTCTCCTTTTGATGGCGATCCAGTTCCTGGTGCTCGCCTGGAACTACGCGCGAGGCGAACGGGGCGCCCCGCCGACGACGCTTGGTGAGGGAGACGTCTGATGGAATGGTTTGACATCGTGCCCAATCTCAAGGCGCTGGGCGTCGAGGGCGGCACCTTGTTGATGTTCGCCATGCTGCTTGGTCTGCTGTTGACCGGTATGCCGCTGGCCTATGTGACGCTGCTGGTGGCGCTGATCTTCGCCCTCGGCTGGTTTGGCCCTAGCTCGGTGCCGCTGATCACCAGCCGGGTCTACTCGTTCGTGTCATCGTTCGTCTTCGTCTCGGTGCCAATGTTTGTGATGATGGCGGCGCTGCTCGACCGATCGGGGATCGCAAAAGACCTCTTCGAGGCGATGAAGCTCGTGGGCGGGCGGGTGCGCGGCTCGGTGGCGGTGCAGACCATTTTCGTCGCGGTCGTTCTGGCGGCGATGAGCGGCATCATCGGCGGCGAGATCGTGCTTCTCGGCCTGTTGGCGCTGCCCCAGATGCTGCGGCAAGGCTATGACCGCAAGCTGGCGATCGGCGTGATCTGCGCCGGCGGCTCTCTGGGCACTATGATACCGCCGTCGATTGTGCTGATTATTTATGGGCTGACCGCCAACGTCTCGATCGGCGAGTTGTTCACCGCGTCGTTCATCCCCGGCTTCATGCTGGCGTGCTTCTACGTGATTTACGTACTGGTTCGCAGCTACGCCACTCCAGGCCTCGTGCCCGATCCAGTGCCTGATGAGAGGCCGCTGGCCGAAAAGCTTCAACTGGTGCGAGGCATCATCCTGCCAATTTTGGTGGTGGTGTTCGTGCTCGGCTCAATCTACGGCGGGATTGCGTCGGTGACGGAGGCCTCGGCCGTCGGCGTGATGGGTGTGCTGATCTCGACCGTCCTCCGCGGAGAGTTCTCGCTGTCCATGCTCAAGGGAGCCGCGCTGCAAACACTGGCCACATGCGGAATGATCGTGTGGATCGGCATCGGCGCCAGTGCGCTGGTCGGCGTGTTCAACCTGATGGGCGGCATTAAATTCGTCGCGTCATTGATCTCCGGGATCTCGGAAAATCCAATCATCATCATCCTCTTCATGATGCTGATCCTGTTCGTGCTCGGGATGTTCCTAGACTGGGTCGGAATCGCGCTGCTGACCATGCCGATCTTCGTGCCGATTGTGGTAAGTCTTGGCTACGATCCGGTATGGTTTGGCGTCGTTTTCGCGATGAACATGCAAGTGAGCTTCCTCTCGCCGCCTTTTGGTCCCGCCGCCTTTTATTTAAAGAGCGTGGCGCCGCCAGAAATTTCGCTTGGCGAGATATTCAAGGCGCTCTTGCCGTTCATCTGCATCCAGATCTTGGCTGTCGGTCTTCTCGTAGCGTTCCCTGGCATCACCGGCCGATAGGTGGCGCGAAAAGGTGAATCCGGAGCCAAACCATGAAGATCACCAAGCTGACCACATGGCGCGTCCCACCCCGTTGGCTGTTTCTGAAGATCGAAACCGACGAGGGCGTTTCGGGGTGGGGCGAGCCGGTCATCGAGGGGCGCGCCGCCACGGTAGAGGCGGCCGTGCGGGAGTTGTCGGAAATGCTGATCGGGCGCGATCCGCGCCGGATTGAGGACATCTGGCAGACGCTCTATCGCGGCGGCTTCTATCGCGGCGGCCCGATCCTGATGTCGGCGATCGCCGGCATCGATCAGGCGCTCTGGGACATCAAGGGCAAGGCGCTGGGCGCGCCTGTCCACGAACTTCTGGGCGGCGCGGTGCGCGACCGGATGCGCATGTATTGCTGGATCGGCGGCGACCGACCCGGCGATATCGGCCGCCAAGCGAAGGAGGTCGTCGCTAAGGGCTTCACCGCCTTCAAGATGAATGGGACC
>QKHF01000321.1 GCA_003250135.1 Paracoccaceae bacterium
CGGCAGGTCTAGGCGCGCATACTTCCCGGCGTCGGCGTTGGCCCAGCTCTCCAGCGAGGGGGTCGCGGACGCCAGCAGCGCGACGCCGCCTTCGATCGAGGCGCGCAGCACGGCCATGTCCCGCGCGTGATACCGCACCCCGTCCTCCTGCTTGTAGGAGGCGTCGTGCTCCTCATCGACCACGACCAATCCGAGATTGGCGAAGGGCAGGAACAGGGACGAGCGTGCGCCGACCACCACCTGGGCGCCGCCATCCGCGACCGCTCGCCAGACGCGCCGCCGCTCCGCCCCGGTGATGGCGGAGTGCCATTCCGCGGGACGTGCGCCGAAGCGCTGCTCGACGCGCCTCAGGAACGACGCGGTCAGCGCGATCTCGGGCAGCAGGATCAGCGCCTGCCGCCCCTGGCGCAGGCACTCCGCGACAGCCTCCAGATAGACCTCGGTCTTGCCCGACCCGGTCACGCCTTTCAGCAGGGTGGCTGAGAAGGCCTGCGCCGCCACGGCCCGGCGCAACTCGGCCGCCGCCGCCTCCTGCGCCTCGGTCAGCGTCACCGGCGCGGCGTCCGGATCGAGCGGCGGATAGGCCGCGTCGCGCGGAGCCTCCGCCGCCTCCAGCGCGTCCGCCTCGGCCAGCCCTTTCAGCACGCCCGCGCTGACCCCCGCCAGCGCGCAGAGGTCCGATGGCGCGAAGCCGAGGCCGGGATGCTCCTCCAGGACCGCGATCACCCTGCTCCGCGCCGGGGTCATCCGCTCGGGCCGCGCCGCTCCCAGCCGATAGATCCTGCGTGCGCCGGGCGGATCGGTCAGGCCGGGCGCGCGAGTCGCCAGCCGGGTCATCATGCCCGGATCGGTGATCGTGTACTCGGCGGCGCGGGACAGGAACTCCCGCATCTCCGCCCGCATCGGCGGCAGGTCCAGCACCCGTTCGACGCGTTTCAGCTTCTCGCGCGCGAACGCCCCCTCGCCCGGCCCCCAGACGACGCCGAGGATCGTGCGCCCGCCCAAAGGGACCTCGACAAAGGATCCCACGGGCGTGTCCGCGGGCGCGAGATAATCCAGCGCGCGCTCGATCGGGGCGGGCGTGAGGACGGAGAAAACCGCCTCCGCCGCGCCAGATTCCTCAAACAAATCGCTCAAACCCGCCTCTCCGGCGCATTCCTCATTGGAGCCCGCCCCCTTGTCGGGTTAGAACCGCCCCAAAGCCGCCCCAGAGAGGGCGCCCCCACAGATGGAACAGGCGAGACATCAGCCATGAAATTCTTCGTAGACACCGCCGAGATCGACGAGATCAAGGAACTTGCGGCCACCGGCATTCTGGACGGCGTCACCACCAACCCGTCCCTGATCATGAAATCGGGCCGCGACATCATCGAGGTGACCAGGGAGATCTGCTCCATCGTCGATGGCCCGGTCAGCGCCGAGACGGTGGCGCTGGACGCCGAGGGCATGATCGAGGAAGGCCTGAAGCTGGCCCAGATCGCCGACAACATCGCCATCAAGGTGCCGCTGACCTGGGACGGGCTGAAGGCGTGCAAGGCGCTGTCGGACAAGGGCCGCATGGTCAACGTCACTCTCTGCTTCTCGGCCAATCAGGCGCTGCTGGCCGCCAAGGCGGGCGCGACCTTCATCTCGCCCTTCATCGGCCGGCTGGACGACATCAATATGGATGGCATGGATCTGATCGCCGACATCCGCCAGATCTATGACAATTACGATTTCGAGACGGAGATCCTCGCCGCCTCGATCCGCACCGTGAACCATGTCACCGAGGCCGCCAAGATCGGCGCCGACGTCGCCACGGTCCCGCCCGGCGTCCTGAAGAAACTGGCCGATCATCCGCTGACCGACAAGGGCCTGGAGGCGTTTCTGAGCGACTGGGCCAAGACCGGCCAGAAAATCCTGTGACGAGCGACGCCATGACCGACGCAGATCTCGCAGAGATTCCCGACGACGCGCTGCGCGCCGCGCTGCGCGCCCGGCCCAACCTGGTCCTCGACGATCTGGAGCTGATGCGCGACCTGATCAAGACGCGCCGCCCCTCCGGCCGCAACGTGCGCGATCTCTATGGCGTGCTGCTGACCCAGCTGGAGACGCAGCTGGAAGACCTGACCGGCGCGCATGAGCAGGTGATCGACGCCGCCTACGCCAACATGATGTCGATGGCTCAGACGCGCCACGCCGCCCTGCGCATTCTGGAGGCGCAGTCGCTGGAGGAGCTGGCTCAGATCATCATGCGCGAAAGCCCGGCGATGCTGGACCTCGACGTCGCGCGGCTCTGCATCGAGGGGCCGGCGGACAAGCTGCCGCGCTCGGTCACGCCGCTCGCGCCCGGACTGGTCGACGCCTATTGCGGTTCCGACGAATTCGCCGAGGGCGCGGCTGTCATGCGACGCGTATCGGCCGATGGTGAGCTCATCTTCGGAGACTCGGCGCGCATCGTCGAATCCGAGGGGTTGGCGCCCCTGGATTTCGGCGCCGACCTGCCGCGCGGCCTGCTGGCTTTCGGCGCCGACGACCGCGACGCGTTCCGGCCCGACCACGGCGCCGACAATCTCGCCTTCCTCGGCAAGGTGGTCGAACGCATCGCCCGGCCCTGGTTGAAGGCGGCGGTCGGCTGAGGCGATGGCCGAGCGCGCGGAACGGCCCGAACTTTCCGGCGGCGCGCTCGATCTGTTGAATCGCTTCCTCGCGCAGTTGAGCGCGGTCAAGAACGCCAGCCCGAAGACGGTGGACGCCTATCGCCGCGACGTCTCGGGCTATCTGGGCTTTCTTGCGTCGCATTGGGGCGGGCCGCTAGGCAAGGCGGCGCTGGCCGAGGTGGGCGCGCCAGACATTCGCGCGTGGATCGCCGCCGAGCGTGGCCGGGGCCTCTCCGCCCGCTCGACAGCCCGGGCGCTATCAGCCGTGAAGAGCTTCCACCGCTGGCTGGATGCGGCCGAGGGCGTCTCCAACTCCGCCATCGCCGCCGCGCGCGGCCCCAAGGTGAAGGCGCGCCTTCCGCGCCCGGTGGACCCCGCGGCCGCGACCGCGCTGATCGATGACGCCGCCGACAATGACGAGCCGTGGATCGCGGCGCGTGACGCCGCCGTTCTGACACTGCTCTGGGGCTGCGGCCTGCGCATCTCCGAAGCGTTGTCACTGAAGCTGCAGGACGCGCCGTTACCTGAGGCGTTACGGATTGTCGGCAAAGGCGGCAAGGAACGCGTCGTTCCGGTCCTGCCAGCCGCCCGCGAGGCGGTGAATGAGTATCTCCGCCTGCTCGACCACCCCGGCCCGCCCGACATGGCGCTGTTCCTTGGAGCGCGCGGCGGCCCGCTGGGCGCGCGGGCCGTGCAGAAGACGATGGCCGCGGCCCGGATGCGGCTTGGCCTGCCCGCCACCGCCACGCCGCATGCCCTCCGCCACTCCTTCGCCACCCATCTGCTGGAGGCGGGCGGGGACCTGCGCGCGATTCAGGAGCTTCTCGGCCACGCGTCGCTGTCGACCACGCAGGCCTACACCGCGGTCGACCAGTCCCGGCTGATGGAGGTCTACGAACGCGCGCATCCGCGCGGCGGCCGGGGTTGATCCGCCTCAACACACGCCCGCCCCGATTCGGCGATACTCTGTCGCCATGGTTTCAGACGCGGAGGCTCAGATGATCCACCCAGAATGGCTGCGCGACGAGGAAGTCCTGATGGTCCGCCCGGATGACGAGCTGACCGAGGAGGATTTCGCCCTGATGGCCAAGATCGTCGATCCGGTGATCAAGCGCCGGGGCCGCCTGGAAGGGCTGCTGATCGACGCCCGCGGCTTCGAAGGCTGGGACGACGCCAAGGCGCTGCTGACGCATATCCGTTTCGTCAACGCCCATGTGGACAAGGTCGCCCGCATCGCCGCGATCGGCGACCAGTGGTGGCTGAACGCGGCCGAGGCGATCATCGATCCCGCCTTCGGCACGCCAGTGCGGGTGTTCCTGACCAAACAGGCGGACGAGGCCCGGGCCTGGCTTCTGGACCGCCCGCCCGAGCCGTCGCCGATAGAGATTCTCGCCGAAAGCGTGGACGGGAAGATCGGGATCCGCCTGACCGGGCGGCTGCGGCAGGCCGATTACGACGCCTTGCTGCCCAGGCTGGAGAAGGCGCTGCCCGATACCGGCAAGCTCGACATGCTGGTGGAGGTCGATCCCGGCTTCCGCGGCTGGACCCCGAAGGCGTTTTTCGAAGATCTCGCCCTCGCCTTCTCACCATGGCGGCGGCGGTTCCGTCGGGTGGCGATGGTGGCCCAGCCCGGAATCCTGAGCTGGTTCGCGCGCAATTTCCCGGACAAGCTGATTCCCTATGAATTCCGCGTCTTCGGGCCGGAGGAGAAGGACGCCGCCTGGGCGTGGTTGGCGGAGGCCGGCGCAGCGGAGGAAACCGGCGGGGATACCTAGCTGCGCCGCGCCTCAACCCTGGTCCGGAGCGCCGCCATCAGCTTGGTCAGCCCTTCGACTGAACGCTCGCTGATCAGGCGACCGTCCTCGTCGAAGGCGTGCCGCGCGTCCGCGAGCATCAGTTCCGGCCCCTGCAGGATGTCCGGGTTGAACGGCGTCAGGCAGTGCCGCAGCGAGAACTGGCTGCGCTCTCCGCCCGCGCGCCCGGCCGCGGCCGACATGATCGCCACCGGCTTTTCGGCCAGCGCGCTCTTGTGCTTCCGGCTTAGCCAGTCGAGCGCGTTCTTCAGCACGCCCGAGAGGTTCTTGTTGTACTCAGGGGTGGAGATGATGACCGCATCCGCCGCCGCGATGGCCTCGGCGAAGACCACCACCGCCTCGGGGACGCCCTCCGACTCCTCCAGATCGCCATCGTAGAGCGGAAAACGGATGTCGGCGAACTCGGCGGTCACGTCCTCGCCCGCCAGCCGGATCGCCTCGCGCAGCAGCCTGGTGTTTGTGGAGCCGGCGCGCAGCGCGCCGGAGATCGCCAGAAGCTTCATGCGCGGTCTCTCCTCAAGCGTTTCGTTCAGCTTTACGAATAGGGCTTTTCGTCGACCGCCCGCATCAGGCCGAGGCAGCAGATGACGAAGAAATAGATCGCCAGCGGGACCAGAATCAGGAAGCCGATCCCGATCAGCGCCAGCACCAACCCGATTCCGCCAAGGATCAGGCACCACCAGAAGAGGGTGATCTGGCGCCGGAAGTGGCTCTCATAGGGCGTGCCCACGGCGTCGCCGCGCCAGAGATAGGCCAGGATGATTCCGGCGATCAACGTAACGCCCGCCAGGAACCAGCCGAGGTAGAGCGCCCAGACGATGGTGGCGCGTCGGCGCACAGCGCCGGGGGCGAGATTGGACATGGCTTGCTGGGCCCTCAATTGCTCTGGCTGCGCCGCGGGACGTTCGGATTGGGCGCACCGGCCATAGATGCGGGAGTCGGCGTCGGTTTCAACCCACCGGCTTCCTTTCGTCGAATTCGGATGGAACGATTTGCGCTCGATTCGCGTTTAGGATCGTCCTTCCAACGTCACCCAAGGAAAGCCATGCACCGCTCATACAACG
>QKHF01000311.1 GCA_003250135.1 Paracoccaceae bacterium
GCCCGGCCGCATCGCCCGCGCCAGCAGGTCGAGGTTCCCGGCGCCCATGAAGCGGCGCTTGTGATGGCGCGTCTTCGGCCAAGGGTCGGGATAGAGCAGGTAGACCCGGCCCAGCGCACCCTCTTGGGTCACATCCAGCAGGTCACGGGCGTCATGGGGATGCACGCGGATGTTGCTCAGTCCCTCGCGCTCCACCGAGGCGAGGCACTTGGCGACGCCGTCGATATAGTGCTCGCAGCCGATCAGCCCGACGTCGGGGTTGGCCTTGGCCTCGGCGATCAGGTGCTCGCCGCCGCCAAATCCGACCTCCAGCCAGATCTCCTTGGCGCCGGGAAGCAGCGCCGCCAGATCGACGGGGTCGCGCGCCGGGTTCTCGGCCGGATCGAGGCCCGGAACGGCGAGGATCGGCAGGAATTCCTCCATCAGCGCCTTCATGCCCGGACGCAGCGCATGGCTGCGGCGGCGGCCATAAAGGTTGCGGCGGAGGCGGGTGGTGTCGGTCTCGTCGGTCATCTTGGTCTCGGCGGGTTGCGGCGCGCGGCTTCTAGTCGGCGCGGGCCGGGGGGTCAACGCCGCCGCGACGGGCGGCGCGCCATCAACCCAGCGCCCATAAGCGCGAAAAACACCGCGGACACGACCGGCCAGTCGCCGATCCGCATATAAACCGGCGGGTTTAGATTCGGCGGCAAGGCGACGTCGATCACGCCCATTTCGCCAATTCCAAGGCTTTCCAGAATCTCGCCCCGCGGGCCGATCACGGCGGACACGCCGGTGTTGGCGGCGCGAACCAGCGGCAGGCCGGTCTCGATCGCCCGCACGCGCGCCTGCGCCAGATGCTGCGGCGGGCCGATGGAGGCGCCGAACCACGCGTCATTGGTGACCTGCACCAGCCAGCGCGCGCCCACCGCGGCGGCGGCCACCTCATGCGGGAAGATCACCTCATAGCAGATCAGCGGCGTGAAGGGCGGAACGCCCGGCGCCTCGATGGGACCGACATGATCGCCCACGCCGAACCCGCCACGGGTCTCCACCAGCGCCGTCATCCCCAGCGCGCCGAACACCTGCTTCAGCGGCAGGTACTCGCCGAACGGCACCAGATGGCGCTTGTCGTATTGCGCGACGGACGCGCCCGCTTGGTCCAGAACCACCACCGAGTTACGCGGCGAGCGGCCCTCCGGCGTCTCCACGATGCGCAATGAGCCGAGGATCAGCGTCGCGCCCTCGGGAAGCGCGCCAGCGATCATCTCCCGCGCCGCGGGCTCGCGCTCGACATAGAAGGGAACCGCGGTCTCCGGCCAGAGCACGACTTCGGGCGCCGGACCGGACGCCTCGGACGTCAGATCCAGCAACCGCGTGAAGATCCAGCGCGCGTTCTCGGGCTTCCATTTCTCGGTTTGCAGGATGTTGGGTTGCACCACGCGGATCAGCGGCGCCTCCGCCGCCGCGGGCAGCGGCGCGGCCAGCCGCGCGGCGCCCCAGGCCCAGAGCCCGCCCAGCGCCGCCAGCGCCAGTGCGGGCGCGATGAAGGAAACCCGCCGGTTCATATCGACAGAGCCCAGCAGCGCCGCCGCGAACAGGGTCAGAAAGCCCAGCCCGTGCGGCCCGATCAGCGCCGCCCCCTGCATCATGGGCGACTCGACCCAGGCATAGGCGGGCAGCGCCCAGGGGAATCCGGTCAACACATGGGATCGTGCGAATTCCAGCAGCGCCCATGCCGCGGCGAGGGCCAACGCGCCCGGAGCGCCGCGCCGCGCGATGCGGTGCGCGATCCAGAACGCCGCGCCCCAGAACAGCGCCAGACCGGTGGCGAGGAAGAAGATCGCGAAAGGCGCCATCCAGCCGTCGCGGGCGGCGTCCACCAAAAACGCCTCGGCGACCCAGTAGAGACCAGCGGCGAAGAACCCCGTTCCCGCGCCCCATCCGACGGCGAAGGCGCCGCGTCCTCGCGAAGCCCCCAGCCCCATTGCGGCCAGGATCGGAATGGCGAGGAAGACCAGCGGCCAGACGCCATAGGGCGGCTGCGCGAAGGACAGCGCCGCGCCCGCCAGCGCCGCAAGGCCAAGCCGCCGCCAGCCGCCAAGCGCGCCGAGGCGGGCGAGGAGCGGCGCTCTCGCCGGGTCGAGGCTCATGTCGGGGGTCACTCCGCCGCCGTTTTTCCCGCTGCGGCGCCGACGCCGGACAGGGCCACGCGCAGGCGCTTGATTCGGCGCGGATCGGCGTCGACGATCTCGAACTCATAGCCTTCGGGATGCGCGATCACCTCGCCCCGCTCCGGCACCCGGTTCGACAGCATGAAGACGAGGCCGCCCAGAGTGTCCACGTCCTCCTCCCAGTCCTCGGGCGTCAGGCTGACGCCAGAGGCCTGCTCGAAATCGGGGATCTCGACCCGCGCGTCGCACAGCCAGACGCCGGGGCGCTCCTCGACGACCTCCTCCTCCTGGGCCTCGTCATGCTCGTCCTCGATATCGCCGACGATCTGCTCCACAAGGTCCTCGATGGTCACCAGCCCGTCGACGCCGCCGAACTCGTCCACCACCAGCGCCATGTGGATGCGAGTCGCCTGCATGCGCTTGAGCAGCGCGCTGGTCGGCATCGAGGGCGGAACGAACAGCATGCGCCTGATGTGGTCCTGCAGCCGGAACGCCTCGACGCCGCCATCCTCGCCAAACCCCAGCGTGAAAGCGAGATCTTTCAGGTGCACGAAGCCGATCGGGTCGTCCAGCGTCTCGCGATAGACCGGAAGGCGGGTCAGCGAGGCTGTGCGGAACGCCTCCTTCACCTCATCCAGATTGGAGTCGACCGAAAGCGCAATGATGTCCGCGCGCGGCACCATCACGTCGACGATCTTGAGATCGCGCAGCTTCAGGACGTTCATCAGCATCGCCCGCTCGGCGACGCTTCTCGGATCGCCGGCCCCGCCCTCGCCTGCGAACAGGCTTTCGAGGCTCGGTTCGCCATCGGCGTCCGACCGCGGTTCGATCGCGTTCGCCGCCCGCCTCAGCAAACGCGCGAGGACAGAGCTACTCGAGCCGTCCTCTTCCGCGCCTGACGCGCTCTCCCCCGCCTGATTGGGCGCCGCGCCTTGCGCGTCGCGGGGTTCGCCCGGTCCTCCGTCCATCTCTCCTACCCGTCGCGGTCCGCCGCCGGAACTGTTTCTGCGGCGGTCCTTTCCATATAGGGATCGGGAAGGCCAGCGCGAAGCATCGCGGCGGTCTCGATTCCCTCCATCAGGCGCGCATCCGCATCCCGTTCGTGATCATACCCCAGAAGATGCAGAACCGCGTGCAAGACCAGATGCGTCGCATGATCCGCAGGCCGCTTATCCTGCGCCTGAGCCTCGGCCAACACGGTTTCCAGCGCCATCGCGACATCGCCCAGAAAAATGGAAGCGCCCGGCGCGGGCGGCCGCGGCGCGGGCGGCGCTTCGCCGGCCGCGGCGGGAACCAGCTCCAACGCGGGCCAGGACAACACGTTGGTCGGCGCGTCCTTGCCTCGGAAGGCTCTGTTTAACTTGGAGATTTCGGCGTCACTGGTCATCAGAACGCTGATCTCGGCCGGCGCATCGGCATGGCCCGCCTCGGTCAGCGCCATCTCCGCCGCCTTTTGACACAGCGCTTTGCAATCCTCGGCGACCTGAGTCCAGCCGTCGTCCTCGACCAGAACCTCAACCAGCGGAGTCATCGCCCTCGTCCGCGGCGCGTTCCTCCGGGTCCGCCGCGGCCCGCGCCCGCGCCTGGGCCCCGTCATAGGCCTCGATGATTCGGGCGACCAGCGGGTGGCGGACCACGTCGCTGGAGGTGAACCGAGCGGTTTCCACACCCTTGACGCCCTGCAGCAGCCGGAGCGCCTGCTTCAGGCCGGAGCGCACGCCCGGCGGCAGGTCGATCTGGCTGGGATCGCCCGTGATCGCCATGCGAGAGCCTTCGCCCATGCGGGTCAGGAACATCTTCATCTGCATCTCGGTGCAGTTCTGCGCCTCGTCCAGCACCACGAAGGCGTTGGCCAGCGTACGCCCGCGCATGAAGGCGAGCGGCGCGACCTCGATCCGCCCGTCCTCCATGTACCGGTTGATCTGCTTGCCTGGCATCAGGTCATTGAGCGCGTCGTAGAGCGGGCGGAGATAGGGATCGATCTTCTCCTTCATGTCGCCGGGCAGGAAACCGAGGCGTTCACCCGCCTCGACCGCCGGGCGCGACAGGATGATCTTGTCGACCCGCCCTTCCAGGAACATCGACACCGCCGCTGCGACGGCGAGGTAGGTCTTGCCGGTGCCGGCCGGACCGACGCCGAACACCAGTTCGCGCTTGAACAGGGCCTGCACATAGGCGCGCTGAGCCGCGGTGCGCGGCTCCACCACCTTCTTCTGGGTGCGGATCTCCACTCGACCGCCGGCGAACAGCTCCAGCTGGCCGGGCTCCAGACCGGTTTCAGCCACGGGCTGGGGCGAGCCGGACATGCGAATCGCCGCATCCACGTCGCCCGCCTCGACCGGGCGACCCTCCTCCAGCCGGCGATACAGCGCCTTCAACGCGCCCTCGGTGGCGGCGCGCACATCGTCCGGGCCATGGATGGCCAGAAGGTTGCCACGGCGCAGGATCTGCACGCCGAAGCCTTCCTCGATGGCGGCGAGATTTGCGTCAAAGCCGCCGCAAAGGTCGATCAGCAACCGATTGTCGGGAAATTCGACCAGCGTCTCGCGCACGGTCTCCACATGGGGATGTTCGAGAACGGCTTTCTGGGCCACGCCTGCTCCGATCGGGTCATTATTGACCGCTGTTCAGACGAGATTGGCGCGGCGCGCGCGCGCGGGCAAGTGAAAATTCGGTCAAACAACCGTCATGCGACCGCAGCTGTCACACGACGAGCCGCCCCGCCAGCGAATTCGGCTGCGCCGCCTCGATCGAGACATCCACGATCCGGCCCTTCAGCGCGGAGTCGGCGACCAGATGCACCGCCTGCAGATAGGGCGAGCGGCCGACCATCTGACCCGCCATGCGGCCCGGCTTCTCGATCAGCACCGACAGCGTGCGCCCGACGCAGGCGCGCTGGAACGCCGCCTGCTGTTCATTCAGAAGCGCCTGCAGACGCTGCAACCGCTCCGACTTCACATCCTCGGCGATCTGCTCCGCCTCCGCCGCAGGGGTGCCGGGACGCGGCGAATACTTGAACGAAAACGCACTGGCGTAGTTGGTTTCCCGCACGATCGAGAGCGTGTCCTCGAAATCCGCCGCGGTCTCGCCCGGGAAACCGACGATGAAGTCGCCTGAGAGGGCGATGTCGGGGCGCGCCGTGCGGATACGCTCGACCAGACGCAAGTAGTCTTCTGCCGAGTGCTTGCGGTTCATCGCCTTCAGCACCCGGTCCGAGCCCGCCTGCACCGGCAGGTGCAGATAGGGCATCAGCTTGTCGATCTCGCCATGCGCTGCAATCAGGTCGTCGGTCATGTCATTGGGGTGCGAGGTCGTGTAGCGGATGCGTTCCAGTCCCTCGACCTCGCGCCAGCGTCCAGTCGGCCCCGTCCGGCCCGAGCCCGTGATAGGCGTTGACGTTCTGGCCGAGGAGCGTGACCTCGACCACGCCGCGCTCAACAAGCTCCCGCGCCTCGGCCAGCAGCCGCTCGGCGGGGCGGGAAACCTCGGCGCCGCGCGTATAGGGCACCACGCAGAAGGCGCAGAACTTGTCGCATCCCTCCTGCACCGTCAGGAAGGCGGCGGGCGCGCGTTTGGCCTTCGGCGCTTCCGGCAGGAAGTCGAACTTGTCCTCTTCGGGAAAATCCGTGTCGATCAGCCCGCGCTCGCCCTTCGCCACGCGCTCGGCCATGGCCGGCAGCCGGTGATAGGCCTGCGGCCCGACCACAAGGTCCACCAGAGGCTGGCGGCGCTGGATCTCGGCGCCCTCGGCCTGCGCCACGCAGCCCGCGACGGCGACGGTCATCTGTCCGCCCTCCGCCTTTTTCGCCTCTTTCAGCGCGCGCAGGCGGCCAAGCTCGGAATAGACCTTCTCGGCGGCTTTCTCGCGGATATGGCAGGTGTTTAGGATCACCAGATCCGCGCCCTCGGGCGAATCCACGTTTTCATAGCCCGACGCGGCGAGCGCGGAGGACATGCGCTCGCTGTCATAGACGTTCATCTGACAGCCATAGGTCTTGACGAACAGCTTCTTCGGCTCGGCCACGTGACGGCTCCTCGGCGCGGGCGTTCCGCAACATAAAAACAGCGCGCTGGACCCTCGCCCGGCGCGCCGCTCTTCTAGTCTTCTTGCGCCCCGATCGCAACTCAGCCGCGATCCGGGCGTCAGACAGTTTATTTCTTCGCCGACTTCTTGCGGGTTCCGCGATTGCGGCCCAGGCCGATTTTCTTGGCCAGTTCCTGCCGCTTGGCGGCGTAGGAGGGCGCGACCATCGGATAATCGGCGGGCAGGCCCCAGCGCGCGCGGTAATCCTCGGGGGTCATGTCATAGGCGGTCTTCAGATGCCGCTTCAGCATCTTCAGCTTCCGGCCGTCCTCAAGACAGATCAGGTAGTCGTCGGTCACCGACTTCTTGATCGCAACGGCGGGCTTCAGCTCTTCGACTTCTTCCGCCTGCTCGACGGTCAGCGCCTCCAGAGTCTCATAGACAGAGTTGATCAGCGCAGGCAGGTCTGCGGTCGGCACCGGATTGTTCGACACATGGGACGAGACGATCTCGGAGGTTAGAGCCAGAAGTTCGGCCTTATCGCCGGAAATGGAAGACATACGATCTACCTCTTATTTACGCGCTTTTCATTTTTGTGCGCGCCTGTTCTGTCCATTAAGCCCCTATTTCAGAGGCTGCAATCCCCTTTCACTTGTCATAAGCAATTCTTGATGTCAAATGCACCCGGTCTTTAAGCATACAGATGCAAGCGACCAAATCCGGCGGCGCCATTAATTGATTTCTAATTTGTAAATCAGCGCATCGTCACGCCCACCGTCAGAAAAGGCGTAGTAGTCCTTCCGCATCGCGATTTGGTGGAAGCCGGTTTTTTCGTAGAGTGAGATCGCCGGAGCGTTCGCGGCGCCGACTTCCAGAAAAACTGTCGCCACGTTCATGCCGCGCAGCATTTCGCGCCCCACGGCCAGAAGGCACTCCGCGACGCCGCGGCGCCGCGAATCCGGATCGGCTGCGATGGTCAGAAGCTCCGCTTCGTCGGCTACGACGCGAAACAGCGCTAATCCGAGTGGCGCGCCCGCATCTCCCGCGATCAGCGCCACAGCGCCCGGCGCCTCCGCCAACACCGCCATTTCCTCCGCCGACCAACCCCGTCCCCGGCGCCCCTTCGGCCCGTCGAAAGCGCGGCGATGCAGGGCCGACAGCGCCTGCGCCTCCGTCCGAGCGAGGGGGGCGGCGAGTCGGCGAACCGGGATCACGGCAGGATGACGGGCGGCGCCTCGCGCGGCGGGGCGGCGTCGGCGGGGCGGACATAGAGGGGAACAGGGCGCTCGGGCGTCTCGCCCGGCGTCAACTTCGCCTCGGCGATCCAGGCGATGGTGCGGGCGATCTCCGTAATTTCCGCATCCTGCGCGAAGGCTTCGAAACACCTGCCGATCTCCGTCGCGCGATGGCCGACGATGTTCATATGCATCGAGAGCTGCAGGTTCGCAGGCGGTTCCGCCGGATCGATCACCAGCGGCGGCGATTGCGGAGCGCCATGTTGGAAATGCTGCACATAGACCTGCCCTCGCGGCGCCGGCAGGCTGACGATCTCGGCCGGGGCGGTCGTTCCAACATGCCGGCCGCGCATGATCTCGAAAGTCGACACGCCGACGGCCGGAATCCCCAGCGCCAGCGCCAGACCGCGCGCGGCGGAGACCGCGATGCGCACGCCGGTGAAACTGCCGGGGCCGACGCCAACCGCAATGGCGTCGAGATCGCGCCACGCGACCTCCGCCTCCGCCAGAACCTCCTCCAGCATCGGCATCAGGCGCTCGGCCTGCCCACGCTCCATCGGCTCCAAGCGCTCAACGCAGATCGCGCCGTCCTTCAACACAGCGGCCGCGCAATGCGCGGCCGACGTGTCGAAAGCCAGAATGATTGGATCGTTGACGCCCATCAGACCCCGACCGGGCGCACCTCGATCACTTC
>QKHF01000246.1 GCA_003250135.1 Paracoccaceae bacterium
CATGCGCATGAACGCCGCTTCGTTTCCTCTCCCGAGCCGCCAGACCATCAGATTCGGCGTTCGGGCGCCAGCCCTCTACTCAGCGGGGAAACCGCGCGGCTGAGACGCGTTGTTGGATTGGGCTGGGGCGGCGGCCTTCACCTCGCGACGCCAGGGATGGCCCTTGAACCAGCCGACGCCGTAGGCGACGCCGATCAGAACGGCGCAGCCGAACGAATTCACCGCCAGCCGAGTCCAGACGTCGCGGCCAATCAGGTCCAGCAGGAAGCCGTCGAAATTGGCCAGCGGAATCGAGACCATGAACACCGCAAGCGACTGGGTGCCGACCTTGCGGATCACCGGCACCGTCTTCAGGAACCCCGTCCCGGTCACCCAGCTTCGCGCCCGCGGGCCGATGGCGGCCCAGACCAAAAGGATCAGCGCGATCAGATGCGCGATCTGAACTAGGCCCATCTTGTCGCCGGGCACGATCGGAATCACGTCCAGCAACCAGGCGTCGAGCGCCGGGGCGATGGCTTTAATCTCGTCGATATAGGCGTAGGGCGCGGTGAGGCTCAGCGCGGCGCCCGCCACGGTCAGGATCAGCGGCCCCGCCGGCCGCGGCGCACGGAATCCCTCGCGCAACCGCACGCCGCCCGGCCCCACCGCGGCCCAGGCGAGGTAGGCCAGAGACAGGAAATGTAGATAACGCAGCGCGCCGATCCAGGACTTCCAGTGGAGCGGCTCCAGATAGGCGCGGGTCTCCTCGATCCAGTCCTGCAGCGCCCAATCGTCCGGCAGGTAGAACCCCTTGTGGATCTTGAACCACGCAAACGGAACGGTCAGCAGCACGAAGGCCGCCGCCGTCAGCACAAGCGCCCTGTTCACGGGCGGCGCGGGCAGCCATTTCATGCCGAAGGCGAAGCCGGTGAAGAAGATCAGCTGCCAGCCGAACGGATTGAAAAACCAGACATTGTCGCCCCATGGGTAGCTGGGCAAGTTCAGGAACTGCAGCGGCTCGCCCAGCGACGCGACCCAGGCGCGGAACGTCCCCGCCTCCAGATCCGGCCCGACATCACGTGCATAACCCGCCAACTGCGCCATAAACCAGACGCCAATCACAGCGGCGAACACCGCCTCCTTGCCCGCAGCGCGATGGATCGCCATCACCGCCGGGATCATGGCGAGGATGACCAGATACATCGGCAGAATGTCGAACAGGCCCGGCACATAGGTCAGCGTGAACAGGCCCATCAGCGCCTCGCCGGTCTTCTCGAAGATCGGCACGACGTAGGGTTCGGTGATGTAGCGCTTGTCCGGCAGGCCCCAGCCATGGAAGTCGATGGCGTAGAGCATGATCGCCGTGACAAGGATCACGCCGATATGCGCCCAGTAGACCTGCCAGATGCGAAACGCGACGCGCGCCGCCCCCAGCAGCCACGACTTGTCGATGAAGATCGAACCGAAGGCGATGGCCGAGGCCATGCCCGAGCAGAACACGAAAATATCGGCGGCGTCGGAGAACCCGAACCGCGCCGGAATCCACAGGGTCCAGGTGTTGCCCGGCGTATGCGCGATCAGAATGATGAACATCGCCAGCCCGCGGAAGAAATCCAGGCGCAGGTCGCGCGGTCGCTTGCCGAGGCGTAAATAGGTCTCGACGGGCGGCGCGGCGCTGGGCTTATGAGCGGAATGGCTCGGCATCTGCGGCAATTTCCTGAAACTCGAACGGATCATCATACCGCCCCGCGACGGGCGGCTCAATTCGGCCAAAAGGGCCGCCGATCAGCCCTGCGGCGTCTCCAGCCTCAGCGCCGGGCGCGGCTCCTCGGCCTGCCGCCCGCGGCGCAGCTTGATCGCGTCCATTCGCCGATGCGTGTACCCATCGACGGCGCCGCGCTTCTTCGTCCGGCGAGCCAGAACCGCCTCCGCCTCGTCCCACAACCCGGCGCGCATCGCCGCCTCCACCGTCAGCCGGGTGAAGACGTCGCGCTGCGCGTGGCTGCCGCCAATCAGGCGCATGTTCTTCTGCGCCTCGGCCAGATGGCGATAGGCGCCGCCATAGTGCCCGGCGCGGAAACAGGCCAGACCCATCGCGGCGGGCGCGCCGGCCAGGTCCGCCACCTCATGCATGTCATGGTCCGAGCGCTGGGCGTCGCGCACGATCCTGTCGATCAGACGGTCCGCCGCCTCGGTCCGCTTGCCGCCCTCCAGCGACAGAAGGTAGTGCAGATCGGCGAAGACCACGCAGCCATCCTCGACCCGGTTCGCGGAAAGCTCCGCCAACTCCTCCCACCGCTCGCCGACGTCAACACCCTCGATCTCCAGCCGCGTCAGCATCGAGGCGCCGTTGGAGATGTCGCGGTAATCGTCAGTCCGATCGGCGCGAATCTCGGTGTCGTAGAGGTCGAGCACCACGTCGTAAGAGCCTCGATCCAAGTGGAAAAGCGCCAGATGCCACCAGACGTGATAGCGGAAATTGTTGCAATGCGCCCAGCGGTCCTGCTGGCTTTGCAGCCACTTGATGCCGACCACGTCGCGAGCGGTCATGTCATAGACATGCGCGACCGAGTGCAGCGCCCACGCGTCGTCCGGGCAGCGCTCGATCGCGGCGCGGCCGCGGGTTTCGGCAGCCTCGTAATGGCCGGTCTCCTCCAGAGCGAAGGAATGGCACCCGGCGATATAGCCGCCCATCGGATGATCCTCGCCGTAATGCTCGATCACCGCCTCGACCGAGTGACGCATGCCCCAGGCGTCGCCGCGGATGAAGCGGATGGCGTGGCTGAACTTGGCGGCCAGCGCGTCGCGCGGCCAGTCGGCCAGAATCTCGTCCATGATCTCGGCGGCGCGGCTCAGCCGACCCGCCAGATAGGCGCCCAGCGCCTCCACATAACGCCGCTCGCGGGCGTTCGCCCCGCCGCCCGCCGCGATCTTCAACGCCGTCGCATGCGCCTCTGCGGCGACCGGAATCAGCTCGCGCCGCCCCAGAAGCAGATAGAAGACGCCCTTCGTCGCATGCGCCAGCGCGAAGTCCGGCGCGGCCTTCAGCGTCGCGTCCAGATGGTCCGGCGTCGACGCGCCATGCGCGAGGAAGGCGCGGATGGTCTTGGTCCAAGCGTCGAGCGCGGACCGGTCAGATAGGGTCAGCGGATATCCGAAGGCGTCGGTCAGCGGCATGAAACCCTCTTTTCGCAAATGCAGCACGATTGGCGCATACTCCCGCCTAAAGGAGATTTAAGGCCACATCTAGGACGGAGAGCCTCACTCACCGCAAATTGAGAGACGCGTCATCGCGCAAAGGATGAGACGGCGGCCGCTTGGCGTTAGTCTTTGCACGGAAATCCGGCTTTCGACGCCGGAAGAGCGGTAACCCGAACGCATGAACCGAAACATTCTGATCCTGGCCCTCGGCGCCACCCTCACCCTCGCCGCCCTGGCGGGCGCGACCGCGGGTTGGAAGCTGGCCGCCGCCGCGGGAATCGGCGCCTTCGCGGGCGTTGCGCTTTATCACGCCGGGTTCGGCTTCACCGGGGCGTGGCGGCGCTTCGCGCGAGAGAAACGCGCTCGAGGCCTGCGCGCCCAGATCGTGCTGATCGGCCTCGCCTGCCTCATCACCTATCCGCTGATGGAATGGGGGGCGGAGATTGGCGTGCCCGCCCGCGGCTTCATCCTGCCCATGGGCCTCGCCAGCGCCATCGGCGCGGCTGTGTTCGGGATCGGCATGCAGCTGGGGGGCGGCTGCGCCTCGGGAACCCTGTTCACCGCGGGCGGCGGCTCCACCCGCATGGCCCTCGTGCTGGTCTTCTTCATCGCGGGGTCGGTCTGGGCCACCGCGCACTGGGACTTCTGGGCGAGCCTGCCGATGCTCAACGACCGGCGCGGCATCTCTCTGCCGAATGAGCTTGGAACCCTTGGTGCCATGGCGGCGATGGCGGCTATCCTAGGTACGATCTGGTTGGGAACCGCCCGCGTCGAGCGCAGCGCCCATGGGGACATCGAGAAGGACCGCCCGACCGAGTCCTTGCTGCGCGGCCCATGGGCGCTGATGCTGGGCGCGGTCGCCCTCGCCCTCGTCTCCATCGCCACCATGGCCGTGCTGGGCCGACCTTGGGGCGTGACGGCCGGCTTCGCCCTTTGGGGCGCGAAGATCGTCGATGCGCTGGGCGTGGATGTGGCCAACTGGACCTATTGGAGCGGCTGGCGAAAGGGCCCGTTGGAGGCCAGCGTCTTCGCCGATGGTACGAGCGTGATGAATTTTGGCATCCTGTTCGGCGCCATGGCCGCCGCCGCCGTCGCGGGGCGCTTCGCCCCGGTCTGGCGGCTCTCCGGGCGCGACGTCGCCACGGCGGTTCTGGGCGGGCTGCTGATGGGTTACGGCGCGCGCCTCGCTTATGGCTGCAATATCGGCGCGTTCCTCGGCGGCATGGTGTCGGGCAGCCTGCACGGATGGTGGTGGCTGATCTGGGGCTTCCTCGGCTCGCTGGCCGGGGTGCGCCTGCGCGAGATCATCGGCATGGACCCGCCGCGCGCCGCCCGTCCCGCAATCTGAACATCGCATGGGAGAGAGACATGACCCGCATCCTGCTGACTATCGCCGCCGCGCTCATCGCCCTGCCCGCCGTCGCCGACTCCATCGCCCCGCGTGACGGTTGGGCGGTCCATGACAGCGCCCACTCTTACGCCGATCTGGTCGACCGGGTGAAAGCGGAAGTTAAGGCCGAGCCGGGCCTGATCGTCGTCACCGAGGCTGGCCCGACCGCGGCCGCCGCGGCGCGCGGGATCACCATTCCCGGCAATCGGGTGATCGGCGTCTACGGGCCGGATTTCGCCATCCGCGCCATCGGCCTCTCCGTCCCGGCGATGATCGAGGCCCCGATCCGCATGTATGTGACCGAGGACTCCGACGGTTCCGCCACCCTCTCCTACAAGACGCCGACCATGGTCTTTTCGCCCTATTTCGACGAGGGCGGCGACGACCTGAAGGCTCTGGCGGCCGAACTGGACGCCAAGTTCAAAGCGATTGCGGAGCGGGCGGCGAAGTAGTTTCGCTGCGCGCGCTCTTCCTCTCCAACTGCCGGAACTTGGGTGCTATGGCAGGACTCATCCGATTCATGCATTGGAGGTTGAATTGAGCAGTTCCGCGCAAGCGCGTTTAAGGGTTTTTCACGGACCGAACCATTTTGCGCCATTCGCAGCCGTCGTGGTCGAACTCCCGCTGGTCAGCAGATCGAGCATCGAGACGGCGCGATTTCTGGAGTTACTAAGAGGCGTTCTTCCTGAGACGCCGCCCTCACCAATTATGGGACTGAGCAACGAAGTCGCGTTCGAACCCGCATTGGAGTTCGTCTTGAATGCCCTTTACGCCGCCGCCGGCTTATACCGACCGGAAATCCGGTGCGAGCGAACTGAAGCGGACCAAACTCGTCTCGTCGTCGGTTTCCTAGAC
>QKHF01000067.1 GCA_003250135.1 Paracoccaceae bacterium
CGCCGGGAACGCGAAGCAGGTCCCGCTCCTCCAACAGCGCCGCCAGATCGCAGGCGAGGCCTCCGAGGCCCATCTCCGCGCCCTTCAGGATCATGTGGGCGAGGCGGGGATGCAGCGGCGCCTCGGCCATGCGCCGGCCGTGGGCCGTGACGGCCCCGGTCGCGTCCAGCGCGCCCAGATCGGTCAGCAGCGCCCGCGCTTCGGCCAACGCGCCCTCGGGCGGTGGATCGAGGAACCTCAGGTCGCCGCCGCCCCAGAGCGCCAGCTCCAGAGCCAGCGGGGCGAGGTCGGCGGTCTCGATCTCGGGCGGGGCGAAGGGGGCGAGGCCGCCATCCTCGCCCTTCGTCCACATGCGCCAGCAGACCCCCGGCGCCGTGCGCCCGGCGCGGCCGCGGCGCTGCTCGGCCTCCGCCTTTGTCACGCGCTCCGTCACCAGTCGGCCCATGCCCGACCCCGGATCGAACCGCGCCCGACGGGCCCGGCCCGCATCGACGACGATGGTGACGCCCTCGACGGTCAGAGAGGTCTCCGCCACCGCAGTCGCCAGCACCACGCGGCGGCGCCCGGGAGGCGAGGGGCGCAGCGCCGCGCGCTGGGCGGCGACCGGCATCTCGCCATGCAGGGGGCGAATGTCGACGGTCTCCGGCAGGCTGCGCTTCAGCGCCGCCTCGACGCGTCCGATCTCTCCAACGCCCGGCAGGAAGACCAGCGCGTCGCCATTGGCCTCTGCGACCGCGCGCAGTGTCAGCTCCGCCGCGGCGTCCTCGAAGCGCGGGCCGCGTTGGTTCGGGCGGGACCACGGCGCGTCCAGCCAGCGGGTCTCGACCGGATAAGCGCGGCCTTCCGAGGCGATCACCGGCGCATCCCCCATCAGCCGCGAGACCGCGGTCCCGTCCAGCGTCGCCGACATCACCAGCAGGCGCAGATCGGGGCGCAGCGCCTCCTGCGCCTCAAGGCAGAGCGCGAGGCCGAGATCGGCGTTGAGGGACCGCTCGTGGAACTCGTCGAAGATCACCGCCGCGACGCCGCTGAGTTCAGGATCAGTCTGGATGCGGCGGGTCAGCACGCCCTCGGTGACGATCTCGACCAGTGTTGCAGCCGAAACCTTCGCCTCGCCCCGGATTCGATAGCCGATGGTGTGGCCGACCTCCTCGCCCAGCACCTCCGCCATCCGCTCGGCGGCGGCGCGGGCGGCGACCCGGCGCGGCTCCAGCATCAGGATGCGCCCGCCTTTCGCCCAATCCTCCTCCATCAGCGCCAGCGGGACGCCGGTGGTCTTGCCGGCGCCGGGCGGGGCCTGCAGCACGGCGCGCGGTCCCCGCCGCAGGGCGGCGAGCAACTCGGGCAGGGCCTGATGCACGGGAAGGCGGGGTGCGGTCATGGACGCAGAGATACCGGCCCCTCGCGCGGGCGCAAGTTCGCACTGATCTTTGTTCGTTTAGGCCGCGTTCATCACTCCATGGGACGGTTCGTGCTGGATGGGGTTCTGGAGGCGGGCATGAGCGATCTCAAAGGCGTGGAGGCGCTGCGCGGGCTGGCCGCGATCGGCATCGCGACCTACAGCTGGCTGTGGGCGATCGGAGTGACGACCACTCCGCCCGCGGCGAACCTCTATCTTCTCTACGATCTCTACTTCGTCATTTCAGGGTTCGTGATCTCGCAGATCTATCGGGCGCGGCTTACTTCGGTGCGCGAAGCCTCCCGTTTCGTGCTCCTGCGTTTCGCGCGGGTCTATCCCCTTCATGTGGCGGTGCTGCTGGTGCTGCTGGCGTTCCAGACCGCGGGCGGGTCCGGCTACGCGATCGGGTCGCTCGCCGAGTTTCTGGCGAATCTTGCGATGCTGCAGGGTTTCGGCGTCATCGACCCGGCGGCCTGGAACGCGCCCGCATGGTTCATCAGCGCCGAGTTCGGCGTATCGATCCTGTTCGCGCTTTTGTGCCTCGCCGACATTCCGCGCAGCGCGTCCGGGCTGGGCGCCCTCGCGCTGTGCGTCCTACTGGCGCTCTGGCTGTTGGGCGGGCGGCCCGAGGGACTTCAGTCCGATGGCGCCGGGATGCTGTTGCGCGGCTTCGCTGGCTTCATGCTGGGGGTCCTCACCCAGGCGGTTCGACGCGCGGATTGGGTCGGCCGCTGGCGGCGGGAGCAGAGCGCCTTGAGTTCGACGACCTGGGAGGTCGCGGCGCTGAGCGCCGCCATCGGCTTCATCGCCGTGTCCCCGCCGGTGACGCATGCGGTCGCGCCGCCGATCTTCGCGGCTCTGGTCTTTATTCTTTCCGCCACCGGCGGGGTGATCCGCAAGCTGCTCGACCGCGGTCCGGCGCAGGCGCTGGCCCGGATCTCGTTCGGCGTTTTCATGTGCCACTGGTTGCTGGCCGGGGCGGTGCGCAACATCGCAGCCGCGCCGCGGATCGCCTCTCTCTCGATCGACGCGCTGGGACCGGCCGAGGCCGCCGCTCTCGCGACTCCGCTTTACCTGCTGGCCGTGATCGCGCTGGCCGTGGTGGCCGAACGCTGGGTGGAACGTCCGACCCGAGACGCGATGCGGGCCTGGATCGACCGGCGCAATCGCGGCTACGCGGCCCGCGCGCGCCGGCGCTCGAACGTGGTCTGAGGGATCAGCTTCTGGGCTGCGCGCTGCGCAGGCTCGCCACACCGTAGCCGTAGTCGGTCTTCACCGAAATACGTTCCACGACCGCCATCCCGTCCTCGCCCACGCGATAGCTCACGTCGAACGGGAACTCGGTCTGGCGCTTCATGTGCTTCGGCTTGAAGCCGGCGATCCGCTCGTACACGCCGTCGCACTGGATCAGATCGCCCTCTACGCGCGGGTTCGACAAAGCCAGCGCCCAGCGCTTGCGACCGTCGAACACCTCGACCCGGTCATTGCAGACCTCCGCCGCGGGGGCGGGGGCGAGCGCCTGAAACGCGGCGCTGATGGGGTCGATGGCGCCGGTCTGCTCCTCAGCAACGATCTCGTAGGATTTCTTCTTGAACGCGGGCACAGCCTCGGCGATGCGCGGCGCGCCGTCCTCGTAGACGATCTCGACAAGCTGCTTGTCTTCGCTGGTCTTGGTGTCGGCGCGGAAGCGGGTTGGCGTCAGCGCGCCGGTTTCGTCCAGCACGCCTTCGGATTCGCCATCCACGGTGGCGGTGAAAAAGGCGTCGACCACGCCAGCCGTCTTGACGCGGGTCGACACGCGATAATCGTCGGACCCGATCGCGCCTTCGAGCTCGGCGGCGCCGATCTTCATGCCGCCAAAATGCACGTCATAGACCAGTTTGATGGTTTGCGGCTGTTGCGCCTCGGACGGCCCCATGGCCATCGAGCCCGCCAACGCCGCAACCGCCGCCAGTTTCCATGTGCGCATTTCCACCACCTGCCTTCGTATTCTTGCCCACGACCGGTATTTGATCTTAATTACACGGCCGAATTTCGGCGCTCCGTCGCCGCGACGCACGTTAAATGGCCCAATTGACCGCGGAAACAAGCCCCTTGAAACCGAATGAAACCGAAATTGATGCACTCGCAACGCGCATAGCGGCGGGCGAACGCCGGGCTCTGGCGCGGGCGATCACGCTGGCCGAATCGACCCGCAGCGATCACCGCGCGCGGACGCTGGCGCTGTTCGACGCGCTGCGAAAGGCGGACGCGCTGGGCGACGAGGCGGTCAGAATCGGCCTCTCGGGCGCGCCGGGCGTGGGCAAATCGACGTTCATCGAAGCGTTTGGCGGTTATCTTACCGGCCTTGGCAAGCGGGTGGCGGTGCTGGCGGTCGATCCGTCCTCATCGCTGACCGGCGGGTCGATCCTGGGCGACAAGACCCGGATGGAGCTGCTGTCGCGCGATCCCAACGCCTTCATCCGCCCCAGCCCCAGCGGCGCGACGCTGGGCGGCGTGGCGAGGCGCAGTCGCGAGGCGATCACGCTGTGCGGCGCCGCCGGGTTCGATGTGGTGCTGGTCGAAACCGTGGGGGTCGGCCAGTCCGAGACCATGGTCGCCGACATGACCGACGTCTTCCTTCTGCTGCTGGCGCCGGGGGGCGGCGACGACCTGCAGGGGGTCAAGCGCGGAGTGATGGAGCTGGCCGACATGGTGGTCGTCAACAAGGCCGACGGCGACCTGAAGCCCGCCGCCGAGCGGACGCGGGCGGATTACGCGGGGGCGCTGCGCCTGCTCCGCCGCCGTCCGGGCGACCCCGAGAATATTCCCGCCGCGATGTCGATCTCCGCCTTGCGCGCGGAGGGGGTGGAGGAGGTCTGGCAGCGGGTCTGCGTCCTTGATGACTGGCGGCGCGAGACCGGCTGGCGCGACCGCCGCCGGCGCGAGCAGGCCGTCCGGGCGTTCGAGGCGGAGGTGGAGCGCGGCGCGCTGGACGCGTTGCGCCATCACCCCAAGGTCGCCGCGGAGTGGACGGCGCTGGAGCTGGCTGTCGCGAACGGGACAATCACGCCCGAAGGCGCCGCGGCGCACATCCTGGCGCTGTTTCTGGGTCATAGCGAACCGGCGACGCCGAGCGATCCGGACAAGGGTTGACGCCGCTTGCGGCGAGGCCTATAGACCGCCCCCTGATTTGGGCCGTCCCGCCTTTCACCGGGCGCGTGGGCGGCGATAGGTTTAGAACCCGTGAGGTGAAGACGATGTCTCGTCGTTGCGAATTGACCGGCAAGGGCGTCCTGACCGGCAACAATGTGAGCCACGCTCACAACAAGACCCGTCGTCGGTTCCTGCCGAACCTGAACGACGTCACGCTGGAAAGCGAGACGCTGGGCCGCTCGTTCAAGTTCAAGATCGCGGCCTCGGCGCTGCGCAGCGTGGATCACCGCGGCGGACTGGACGCGTTCCTGCTGAAGGCGCGCGACGAGGATTTGTCGGCGAATGCGCTGAAGGTGAAGAAAGAGCTGCTGAAGGCGGCTGAAGCCTCCGCCTGACCCCGGCCGGGCCGCGCTTGCGGCCTTTGAGACGTGATGAACCCGCCCAATGCAGGCGGGTTTTTTGCGTTTGGCCCCACGCTCCACGCAAACGTTGACTTGCGGTGGCTCATGGACCTTCGCCCGGGCCGCAGATAAAAGCCGGCCATGCGCCGGTCATCCGCTCCCCTGCGCGCGCTTCGCGCGCTGATCTGCCTCGCCCTCATCCTGCCGGGCGCGGGGGGCTTGCGCGCGCAACCCGCCGAGGCGGGCGAGGGCTGGCTGGTGATCTGCGGCGCGGAGGGGACATACCGCGTTCCGGCGCCCGACGGGACCGACAAACCCAAAACGCCCGGCCACGCCGATTGCGCGGTTTGCGCGGCCGGGTGCTGCGCCGGCTGCGGGCCGGCCTTTGCGCCGGCGTCCGCCACGGTCGTCGCCGCGATATCCGTCGCGAGCGCGTCCGCCTTCGCCAGC
>QKHF01000297.1 GCA_003250135.1 Paracoccaceae bacterium
CTCGCGCATCTTCTTCTCGATGGCTTCGAGGTCCGCGTCCGCGAACGGCTCGGCGCGGTCGAAGTCGTAATAGAAGCCGGTCTCGATCACCGGGCCAATGGTGACCTTGGTCTCGGGCCAGATCTCCTGCACCGCGCGGGCCATGATATGGGCGCAGTCATGCCGGATCAGCTCCAGCGCCTCGGCCTCATCCTTGCCGGTGACGATGGCGAGCGCGGCGTCAGCATTGATCGGGATCGAGAGGTCCGACAGCTTGCCGTCGATCCGGCAGGCGAAGGCGGATTTCGCCAGCGACTTGGAGATGTCGGCGGCCACATCCGCCCCGGTGACGCCCGCGGCGTAAGTTCGCGTCGCGCCGTCGGGCAGGGTGATCTTCACCTCGCGCGCATCGACCGCAGCGTCGCTCATCTTACTCTCCTCAGGCTGTTCGCCGCCTTGTCCTGCGGCGTCTTCAATTCGCGCGCACATTCCGCAGGGGGAGGGGGCAAGTCAAGCGCGGGGCGAATTTCCGCAGGCGCCGGGCGCGATCCGCCCTTGAACGCGGTCTCGCGTCGCGTAGCATGGCGGCGCTGAGAGAGCCGGGGTCAACCCGGAGCGGCGGGCGGGTGGTAAAGCGTGGCGCAGGCGTCGGGCGAATTGCGGAACGGCAAAGGAGCGCGGGTGTCGCGGGCGGAGCGCGCGGCGCTGCTGGCGGCGTGCGTGTTCGCGGCCGCGGGCGTCGCCGCCGCGGCAATGACCGGTTGGAGCGAGACGCTGGAGGCCCTCAGCCGGATCGGCCTGCTCGACATACTTGTTCTGCTAATGCTGTCTCTGGCGAATTACGCCCTCAGAGGCTGGCGCTGGCTGATCTTCGCCGAGGCGCTGGGTTGCGCCGCGCCCGCCCGAGCCAATGCCGTGTTCTACGTCGCCGGCTTCGCCTTCACAGCAACCCCCGGCAAGGTGGGAGAACTGGTGCGCCTGTGGTGGTTGCGCGCGGGGTTCGGCGTATCACTGGCGCGCGGCGGGGCGCTGACCATCGCCGACCGTGGCGCGGACCTCGCCGCAGTGGCGCTGCTGGCCGCCGTCTCCAGCGCCTGGGCGGCGGGTTCGCCCGCGCTGGCGCTGATCGCGGGCGGGGCATCGCTGGCGATCGTCTATTTGGTTTTCTGGACGCCGCTCGCGCAACGGGCGGTCGGCGCGCTGTACGGCGCCGTAGGTCGGGCGCCGCGCCTGTTCGCCACTCTGCGCGGCGCCGCGCGGGCGGTGCGCCGGCTGGGCCGTCGCCATGTCGCCGCGCCGGGGCTGGCGCTGGGGCTGCTGGGCTGGGCGGCGGAGGCGCTGGCCTTCGCCTGGCTCCTCTCCGCGCTGGGCCTCGAGATCGCCCCGATGACCGCGATTTTCATCTTCATGGCGGCGATGCTGGTGGGGGCGCTGTCCGGCCTGCCCGGCGGGCTGGGGGGTGTTGAGGCCACAATGCTTGGGCTTTTGGCGCTCTCAGGCGCGCCGTTCGAGGTTGCGCTCGCCGCCACCGCCGTCATTCGCGCCACCACGCTCTGGTTCGCCATCGCGCTGGGCTTCGCCGCCCTTCCTGCGGCGCTGAAAGCCGCCGCCCGACAGGAGAGACTCGCATGACAAGCTGGGCCGAGATCCCGCTTTCCGGATGGGGGCGCCTGTCCGCGCCCGAGACGCTCGCCGCCCGGCCGGAGCGCGCCGCCGGGTTCGACGCCGCCGTGGACGAGGCGCTGGACGCGGGCGAGGGACTGCTGATGCGCGGGGCCGGGCGCTCCTATGGCGATCAGGCGGTGCTGAAGGGAGGCCGCGCCGTGCTGACCGAGCGGCTGGACCGGGTGCTCGCCTTCGATCCCGAGACCGGCGCGATCGAGACAGAGGCGGGCTGCGATTTTCAGCGCCTGATCCGCGCCTTCGCGCCCAAGGGCTGGATTCCGGCGGCCATTCCCGGCGCCGCCAATGTGACCATGGGCGGGGCGGTCGCCAACGACGTGCATGGCAAGAACCACCATGCGGACGGGTCGTTCGGGGATCATGTCGAATGGATCGAGCTGATCGCGCCCAGCGGAAAGCCGCGCATCCTGATGGCCGATGCGACCGGCCGGGCCGAGAAGGATCTGTTCCGCGCCACGATCGGCGGCATGGGACTGACCGGAGCGATCCGGCGGGTCGGGTTTCGCATGATGCGGACCCCCGGCGCCAGCGCCGTGGTCAAGGAAAGTCGCGCGCCGGACCTCGAGGCGCAGCTTGCAGCGCTGGAAAGTTCGGATGCGCGGTTCTCGGTCTCGTGGATCGACGCGATGGGGACGGGGGCGCATCTAGGCCGCGGGTTGGTGGAGGAGGCGGAGCTCAGCGGCGCGCCGCCGCGCTCGCTGAAGAAGGGCAAGACGCGCGTGCCGTTCAATGCGCCTGGGGCGCTCTTGTCGTCTCTGGTGGTGAAGATCTTCAATGAGGTTCATTACCGGCTGGTCCCGGCGGGCGGGCGCGAAAGCCTGAAGGCGCTGGAGACCTTCCTGTTTCCGCTCGACGCGATCGCCGACTGGAACCGCCTCTACGGAAAGCGCGGCTTCCGGCAGTTCCAGTGCGTGCTGCCGCCCGATCAGGCCGAAGCCGGGCTGGCGCGGCTCTTGGAGCGCGCGGCGGCGGCGCAGGCGGCCTCGCCTCTGGGGGTTCTGAAGCGGATGGGCGCGGCGGGGCGCGGGCGGCTCTCCTTTCCGATGGAGGGCTACACGCTGGCGATGGATTTCCCGAACCGTCCGGGCGTGGAGGAGTTGCTGGTGGATCTATACGCGATCACCGAGAAGCATCACGGGCGGATTTATTTGGCCAAGGACTCGATCCTCAGCGCGCGGGAACTGGACCGGATGTACGCCGAGGCGGGGACGTTCCGGAACACCATCGCCAAGCTCGACCCGCACGGTCGGATGCGCTCCGACATGTCCGAACGGCTGGAGCTGAGCGCGCGGCATGCGGCGGAGGGCGGGAAATGAGCGCTGAGAACACCACAGCGCCGGGCGGCTGGATCGTGCTTGGCGCGACCTCGGCCATGGGGCGCGCCTTCGCCCGCGCCGCGGCCGGAACCGGCGCCGCCGTCGCGCTGGCCGGGCGCGACATCGCCGATATGGACGCGACCGCCTCGGATATCCGCCTGACGACGGGCGTCGAGGTTTCGGTCTGGCTGTTCGACGCCGCCGACCCGAACGCCCCCGCCGATCTGGCCCAGCGGGCCGCCGCCTGGGCGGAGACGCTGGACGGGGCGCTGAACGCCGCGGTGTTCATCGGTTCGATGCCCGAGCAGGACGAGATCGACGCCGACCCGGCGCTGATCGGCCCGGTGGCGCGGGACAACTACGCCGCGCTGGCCGAGTCGCTGCACCGGCTCGCGCCGCTTTTCGAGGCGCAGAAGGGCGGGGCGATAATCGGCGTCGGTTCGGTCGCGGGTGATCGCGGGCGGATCAAGAACTACGTCTACGGGGCCGCGAAAGCCGCGTTCCACACCTATCTTTCGGGGCTTCGCAACCGGCTGGGCCGCTGCGGCGCGCATGTGATGACGGTGAAGCCCGGCTTCGTCGACACGGCCATGACCTGGGGCCTGCCGGGCATGTTCCTGGTGGCGAGACCCGAGGAGGTGGCCGAGTCCTGCCTCGCGGGCCTGTCGAAAGGGCGCAACGTGCTCTACGTGCCGTGGTTCTGGATCGGCATCATGACCATCATTCGCACGGTGCCCGAGCGAATTTTCAAGAAACTGTCGATCTGACAGCCGGTTAAAGCGTGGAGGCGGCTAGGAAGGACAGCGTCACAGCTGCGCCGAGGCCGAGGCTGACCTTGTCCTTCAATGCGAATACGATCGGATCGTCGTCGATCTCGCCCCGGTCCCCCAGCAGCAGCATACGCCCCAGCCAGTAGATCAGCAGCGGGCAGACCGCCCAGAGCGCCCAAGGCGCCGAGTAAAGGCCGTCCGCGGCCGTCGTGTTCACATAGAGCGCGAAGACCACGACCGTGGAGAAAGCCGAGGCGGCGCCCAGCGCGCCGAGCATCGGCAGATGCTCGGCCGAGTAAGCCCGGCCCTCCGCGGCGTCAAGGCCGCGGGCGAGACCGCGGCGCAGCTCCGTTTGCCGCTTGACGATGGCGAGCGCGAGGAAGCCGAAGCCCGAGCAGGCCAGCAGCCAGGGCGACAGCGCGATCCCGGTCGCGGCGGCGCCAGCGATGATTCTGAGCGTGTAGAGGGCGCCGAGCGTGACGGCGTCGGCGAACAGTTCCCGTTTCAGTCGCGCAGAATAGGCGGTGGTCGCGACCAGATAGGCGAGCAGGCAGGCGAAAAATCCGACGCCGGCCGCAGCGGCCAGCAGGAACGCCGTCGCCAGCAATCCGATCGCCACCGGCGCGGCCACGGTGATCGGCGCGGCGCCGGATGCGAAGGGGCGGGCGTTCTTGGTCGGGTGCCTGCGGTCCGCCTCCAGATCCATCAGGTCGTTAAGGACGTAGATCGCCGAGGCGCAGAGGCTGAAGGCGACAAAGGCCAGGAGGCCCAGCGCCAGCGTCGCCGCCGAGAAATCATGCGCGGCCAGAACCGGGCCAAAGACCAGCACGTTCTTGACCCACTGATGCGGGCGAAGGGCCTTGAAAAGCGCGTTGAGACGGGGGCCTTCAGCAATGGTGTCAACGCCGCCGGCGCGGCCGTCCAACGCGGCGGCGATCTTGGGGCTGGGGCTGACTGCGATAGCCCGCCCGGCGACCCGCCAGACGGCGAGGTCAGCCTTGGAATCGCCGACATAATCGAAGCCCCCGGAGCCAAACCGCTCCTCCAGCGCCTCGGCCTTGGCGCGGCCTTTCAGATTGCGCTCGGGCGTCGTGCCCAGGACCTCGACGCCAGGAGCGATGCGCGCCGCGACCCTTTCAGCCAGTTTCTGTTCGGATGCGGTGGCGATCAAGACCGGCCGGCCCGCGGCCTGCGCCTCAGCGAGGCGGGCGGCGACCGCGTCATTGACCGGTAGGGTTTCGATTTCGAGATCGGCAGACTCCGCCAGCGCGATCTTGAGCTTCGCGCGGTCGCTCAGATTCGCTAGTGCGAGCCGCACTGCTTGAAGTGGGCGCGCGGACGCGAGACGCCAGAAGCATTCATGCAACAGATCCGTTCGAAGCAGGCTTCCGTCCAGATCGACGACCAGCGGGCGCGGGACGTCGCTGGCCGCCGAGCCATCCTGGCTCTGGTCGATTGCGCTCATCAGAGTCATCCGGAGCGCTTAAACCTGCAGTTCACACACGGCGGCCGGATTGATCGGCTCATTCTTGCAAAGCGCTTTCGCCGTCGAATAGATCGAGAAGAACTTCGCGACATAGTCGCGCGTTTCATTGTAAGGCGGCACGCCCTTGTGCTTGTCGACCGC
>QKHF01000192.1 GCA_003250135.1 Paracoccaceae bacterium
ATGCGAACAGCGCCGGTGATTGCTCGGACGACATGGGGCCTCCTTAAGTCGCCGGACCTTCAATTGTAAAGACCGGCGCGGGTCCGCGCCGGTCACATTTTCGCTCGCCGGGACGGCTGAGGTTACAGGCCGCCGCCCAGCGAGTGGACATAGATCGCGACCATCTTGATTTCGTAATCGCTAAGATAGCCGTTATACGCCCAGGCCGGCATCACACCCGCGCGGCTGTAGCGGACGGTCGTGGCGATATCCTCGCGTTCTCCGCCGAACAGCCAGATCGCGTCGGTCAGGTTCGGCGCGCCCTGTTCGTGGCTGCCGGTCCCGTCCTCGCCATGGCAGGCGGCGCAGTTCTCGGCGAAGACGGTGGCGCCTTCCGCGGCCAGAGCGGCGTCATGCTCCTGACCGGAGATGTTGCGCACATGTTCGACCACCTGCGCGATTTCTTCGCCGCCCAGGATGCCGTCAGCGCCGAAGGCGGGCATCTGCGAGAAGCGGGCGTCCGGCGACAGCTCGTTCCGGATTCCGTTCGAAATCGTGTAGTGGAGATCCTCGATCGTGCCGCCCCACAGCCAGTCGTCGTCCTGCAGGTTGGGATAGCCGCCCGGCCGGCCCGAACCCGCTCCGCCATGGCACTGCGAGCAGAAGGCGCGGAACGTTGCGGCGCCGCCCGCCTGAGAGAAGCGCAGCAGATCGGGATCGGCCATCACCTCTTCGATCGCCTTGGCCGCGATCTGGTCGGTGTAGACCGACTGCTCGGCGCGCGCCTCGGCGATCTGGTCGGCCACAAGGCCGCGGCTTGACCAGCCGAGGGCGCTCGACTCCGAAATCGAGCTGCTGATCGGGAATGCAGGGTAGGCGATGACATAGCCGAACGCCCACACGATGGTCGCGTACAGGGTGTAGAGCCACCATTTCGGCATCGGGGTGTCGAGTTCCTGAATGCCGTCCCACTCATGCCCGGTGGTTTCGGTGCCGGTGACTTCATCGACGTATTTCTTGTCAGCCATCATCACTCTCCGGGCTTTTCGTTGCGGAAGGGGATTTGCGAGATGTCGTCATGCAGCTTGCGAGATCCGGGACGGAAGGCGAAGACCACGATGCCGACGAACGCCAGCATCATGATCACCAGCCCCCAGGTGCCCGAGAATTCGCGGAGCACGGAATAGGTTTCCATCGCGCCCTCCCTCAGCGCCAGTTCGCTTCGGCGTCGTAGGTCGAGAAATCAACCATGGTGCCGAGGACCTGAAGATAGGAAATCAGCGCATCGAGCTCGCTGATGCCGGGCTGGCCATCGAAGTTGCGCACCTGCGCGCCCGGATAGCGCTCCAGGAGCGCGTCCACGCCGTCCGAGTCCGGGTCGGTCTGGGCCACGAGGTCGGCCTTCGCCAGCTCGATCATCTCGTCGGTGTAGGGTACGCCGACATTGGCGTTGGCCCTCAGGTGCTGGCCGACATTGTTGAAGTCCAGCTTGGTCTCGATGAGGAACGGATAGGCCGGCATCACCGATTCCGGCACCACCTGGCGGGGATCGGCCATGTGGTCGATATGCCAGTCGTCCGAATAGCGGCCGCCGACTCGGGCGAGGTCCGGCCCGGTCCGCTTCGAGCCCCACTGGAACGGATGGTCGTACATCGACTCCGCCGCCAGGCTGTAATGGCCGTAGCGCTCCACCTCATCGCGCATCGGGCGGATCATCTGGCTGTGGCAGACATAGCAGCCCTCGCGGACGTAGATGTCGCGCCCCTTCAGCTCCAGCGGAGAGTAGGGCCGCACGCCGTCCACCTGCTCGATCGTGTTCTCGAGGTAGAACAGCGGCGTGATCTGCACCAGACCGCCGATCGAGACGACGCAGAGAGCGCCGACCAGCAGCAGAGAGACGTTGCGTTCGAAGTATTTGTTCTTGTCGAGCAATGACATCGCTTCGTCTCCTTACTCGGCCGGCACGGTGGCTGCGCCGCCGGAGGCCGCGCCGATGGTGGTTTCGGTGCGCTGGTCGCCGCGGATCGTGCGCCAGACGTTGTAGGCCATCAGCACGCCGCCGAGAACATAGAGCGCGCCGCCCAGAGCGCGGATCACGTAGAACGGATGCATGACCTCGACCGTCGCGGCGAAGCTGTTCACCAGGAAGCCCTGGTCGTCATATTCGCGCCACATCAGGCCCTGGGTGATGCCGCTGACCCACATCGCCGCCGCGTAGAGCACGATGCCGATCGTCGCCAGCCAGAAGTGCCAGCTGACCATCGCCAGGCTGTAGAGGCGCGCACGGCCCCAGAGGCGCGGGGTCAGATAGTAGACGGCGCCGAAGGAGATCATGCCGACCCAGCCCAGCGCGCCGGAATGCACGTGGCCGATGGTCCAGTCGGTGTAGTGGCTCAGCGAGTTGACCGACTTGATCGCCATAAGCGGGCCTTCGAAGGTCGACATGCCGTAGAACGCCACCGCGGCGACCATCATCCGGATGATCGGATCGGTCCGCAGCTTGTCCCAGGCGCCGGCCAGGGTGAGCAGTCCGTTCAGCATGCCGCCCCAGCTGGGCATCCACAGCATGACCGAGAAGACCATGCCCAGAGTCTGGGTCCAGTCGGGCAGGGCAGTGTAATGCAGGTGGTGTGGACCCGCCCAGATGTACATGAAGATCAGCGACCAGAAGTGGATGATCGACAGCTTGTAGGAGTAGACCGGGCGCTCCGCCTGTTTCGGGATGAAGTAGTACATCATGCCCAGGAAGCCGGCGGTCAGGAAGAAGCCGACCGCGTTATGGCCGTACCACCACTGGGTCATCGCGTCCTGCACGCCAGCGAACGCCGAGTAGCTACGTGAGCCGAACATCGAGACCGGCACCGCCAGATTGTTGACGATGTGCAGCATCGCGATGGTCAGGATGAAGCCCATGTAGAACCAATTGGCCACGTAGATGTGGGGTTCCTTGCGCTTCACCACGGTGCCGACGAAGACCGCGAAATACGCGACCCAGACCAGGGTCAGCCACAGGTCGATATACCATTCCGGCTCGGCGTATTCCTTGGACTGAGAGCCGCCAAGGACATAGGACGTGGCCGCCAGCACGATGAACAGCTGGTAGCCCCAGAACACGAACCAAGCCAGGTTGCCGCCCCACAGCCGGGCGCCTGTGGTGCGCTGGACCACGTAGAACGAGGTGCAGAGCAGCGCGTTGCCGCCGAAGGCGAAGATCACCGCCGAGGTGTGCAGCGGGCGCAGGCGCCCGAAGGTGGTCCACGGCAGCTCCAGGTTCAGGTGCGGGAACGCCAGTTGCAGCGCAATGAACAGCCCGGCCGCGAAGCCGACGACGCCCCAGAAGGTGGTCGCGATCACGCCGGCGCGCACGACGCCCTCGTTATAACCAGTCTCGACGGCGGGAACGGAATAGCTGTCCTCGCCCATCTTCCGCGCCACCACGATGAAGGTGACGATGGCGGCGAGCGCGATCAAAATGGCGTGGACCATGTAGGACAAGTCCAGCGCGCGGTTTGCGGCGACCAGCGCGAAGAACGCGACGACGCCCAGCAAAATAAGTTGCACGGCACGGCTCATGTGAAATCTCCGTCGGCTGCGGATCGTGTTTTTTCTGTCCGACGCCGTCGGACTCGTTCCGGTGGGGTTAGACGCGCGCTTGCGCGCGCAAGGCTTTGATCTGGGTCAAATCGCATGCGTAAGTGCGTGAAATCGCGTTCTAATACAGCGCGTCGCCGTCGGATTCATCACCCGAGGCGTCCAGAAGTCGTGCGAAATCCAGTATCGCGACCTCTCTGGCGCTTTTCAACGCGATCACTCCCTCCCTCTTCAGTTGCGAGAACTGCCTGCTGACAGTCTCGATTGTTAGGCCGAGATACTCGGACATCTGCTCACGCGTCAGCGCAAGTTCGACCGTCACCCCGTTCGCCAGCGGCTTATCCGCCAATCCCGCGGCGCGGCGCGCCAGGATCGCGAGAAAGCTCGCCAGCTTCTCTCTCGCGCTTTTGCGACCCAGAAGCAGCATCCACTCCCGAGACGCGTCCAGCTCGTCCAGCGTCATCTCCAGAAGGCGTTTCTCGAGATTCGGCGATTCTTCGCAAAGCGACTCGAACGACTTTCGTTTGAAACGGCACACACGAACATGCGTCACGGCGACTGCGTCAAAAGGCGCGATTGCGCGGAAGGGGCGACCGATGAAGTCCGAGGGGAACAGCAGGCCGACCATCTGGCGACGGCCGTCGATCATGGTCTTGCTGAGGCTGACGACGCCCTCGACCACCGTGCCGACATGGGTCGTCTCTTCGCCCGCGGCGGCGATCTCCTCACCCGGGGCGAAGTCCTTGTAAGACTTCATCGCGTCCAGCAGGACAAGCTCGGGCGTCGAGCAGTACGCGCACACGGCCTTCTTTCGGATGCCGCATTGTTCGCATCGCCCGGACGCCGGCCCCTCCACGACTCGGAAGATCGGGTTGGCGGTCATCGATCTCTCTCCAATGCCTTACAGCATTACGTTGATCTTGACTTGGGTCAATGCGGAGGGGCGCCGCTGGTCGAAAAGTCACCCCTATGATGCAGGATTCATTGACCCAACTTCGACAGAACGCGGCCAAAGCCGCGCCCCGGTACACAAGCTACCCCACCGCGCCCCATTTCGGCGCCGCGGTGGATCGGGACGTCTATCGCGGATGGTTGCGAGACTTGCCCGCCAAGGCGACCCTCTCCCTTTACATTCACATCCCGTTCTGCCGGGATTTGTGCTGGTTTTGCGCCTGCCGAACCCAAGGCGCGCGCCACGCCGGACCTGTTGAGCGCTATCTCGAATTCCTTGTAGCCGAAATCGACGCCGTGTCGCGACTAGTGCCTGATGGCGCGCGAGTCGTCCACATGCATTGGGGCGGGGGGTCTCCGACCGCGTTATCGGCACGGCAGATTGTCGCGCTGAGCGCCTTCCTTCGCGACCGGTTCGCATTCGACGAGGACGCAGAGATCGCCGTGGAGGTGTTCCCGGGCGAGGTGGACGACGAAAAGATCGGCGCATTGGGCAAGATCGGGTTGTCGCGCGCCAGCGTCGGCGTGCAGGACTTCGACCCCAAGGTGCAGAAAGCGATCCATCGCGAGCAGAGCTTCGAGTTGACCCGCCACGTGATCGACGGATTGCGCGCCGCCGGCGCGCGACGCGTGAATGTCGACGCGCTGTACGGCCTTCCCTACCAGACGCGCGAGGGGCTGGAGCGCACGATCGACCAGACCGTTGAACTGGGGCCGGATCGGGTCGCCCTGTTTGGTTACGCCCATGTGCC
>QKHF01000291.1 GCA_003250135.1 Paracoccaceae bacterium
GTTCTTCTATCAGCTCATGAATAACCTGGACGACCTGTAAGAAGGTTTTCGGCGGGGCCTCTCTTGGCGAGCAAAGAGGCCCCGCTGTGCGCCCGCCGGCCGTAAGGGCAATCCGTTCGGGCGCCCCCTCAACCATCTAATCAAAAATTGGCTCTATTAGGTCCGGCCCCGCTCCGAAGCCGCCACTCCGATGATCCGTTCTGGTTCTCAGTGATCTTAAAGATAGGGGCGAAATATCAGAGACTCTCGCCGGAGAGTTGCTTAGGCGTCGGCGCCGCTGTCGCTATTTCCGGAGCGCCCGCGAGACGTAGGCCATGGGCGAAACGCTGCCAGTCTTCGGATTCCCTGTAGACATAATAGTACTGCATCCAGTCGATGCTCATAGGTATCGGGTGCCAAGCCAGCCTCTCCCCCGCTTTGTCAAGTTGTCCGACCTGTGCATATGAGGCGATTAGAAAGTTATTTGGTGAGAAGTTAGCCGGGTTTAGCGCGATCGCTTTCTCAAGCAGTTGTATCGCTTCCTCATAGCGTTCGAGCGAAAAGAGGATTACGCCCCGGACATAAACGTAGAAGGCTGGCGAAAGCGGATCGAGCGCGATCGCATTGTCTATGGCTGATAGCGCATCGGCGTGCCGGCCGTCGAAAGTCAGCGCCCAAGCCAGTGCGACATGGCTATTCGGATCATTAGGGTCGCGCTCGACCGCCAAACGCGCCTCATTCAGCATATCGGAATGCCGGTGTTCCTGACGGTAGACTTCAGATGCGACCTGATGGGCCAATGCCGTTGGCCTCTCCATCGCCGCGTTGAGAAACTTTTCTGCTTCGCGCCGCGGCCCCATCCATTCCTGGAATCCCAGCGGCTTGTACCACCAGCGCTCCCACCCCTCCCAATACGTCGCCGCTAGCGCCGCATAGGCACGTCCGTAGTCAGGATCCAGTGCGATCGCTGCTTTGAAATGTTCCGCGGCCGCAGCAAAGTCGACCGGAGTTCGTTTAACGAAATGGCTCCATCCCCGCAGAAACCGGTCGAAGGCTCTCGGGTTCCGAGTCTCAGCCTCGCGCCTGGCATCGAGCCTTTTGGGATCGAGACGGATCGTCAGCGCAGCGACGATCTCCCGCAAAACGTCATCCTGGAACGTGAAGATATCTTCGATAGAACCGTCGAAGCGCTCTGCCCAGACCTGCTTGCCGCGGTCATGCCCGTCTATGAGACGAATATTCACCCTAAGCGTATTGTTTTCCCCGTGGCGCACGCTGCCGTCGATCAGGTATCTCACGCCGAGTTCCCGGCTGATCCTAACCGGATCACGAGTGCTTTCCTTGGATTTTGCGGCGGATTCGCGGCCAATCACGATTAGTTCGCGGAGTTGCGAAAAGTCGGTCGCAAGATCGTCGGTCAGGCCAAGAGCGAAATATGCTTCTTCGTCGCCGCTCATGTTGTCGAACGGAAGAACGGCCAAGGACGGACGATCCGCCGATGCCGGAGTGCTGTGCAAATCGGTGGTGGTGCCGTTCCATGGCTTCAACCAGACCAGTCCCGAGGCAATTAGGCCGAGGCACACTGCCGCGATCGCCAGCCAGCTCCATGGCGCACGACGCCTGGCGAACTTAGCGGCGCGTAGTCGAGCGGCGCTCTCCGCGCTCGGAATGACGCGATACGTTCGAACGGGCGTGGAAATGTTCTTAACGTGTTGAAGGCCGAGGTCCTCGTAGCTGGCGTCGATATTTGTTTTCAGGTGATCATATGCCGTGCCAGAGACCACAATGCCGCCGGGCTGGGCCAGCGCTTCTAGTCTCGCAGCAATATTGACCCCGTCTCCGAAAACATCGCCTTCGTCGAAAATCACGTCCCCTAAATTCACCGCGATCCGGTACCAGATCTTATGACCCTCTGGCACATCCGCTTCTCGCGCCTCCATTTCGCGTTGAACCGAGACGGCGCATTCCACGGCTTCGACGACGCTCGGAAACTCAGCAATTAATCCGTCACCAGTGGATTTGACGATGCGGCCATGATGGTCGCCAATTTTTAGGTCTATAAGCTCGGCCCGGTGGCGCTTATGGCGGGCAAGCGTTCCGGTCTCGTCGGCCTCCATCAGGCGGCTATAGCCCACCATGTCTGCGGCAAAGATCGCGACGAGACGCCGTTCCATACCTGCCCTCCCAAGCGGTGCCGTAGAGTAGCAAGTTGGAATCCACTTGCCCATCGAGGGCGGACGCGCGCCGACGACCGCTTCTGGCGCAGAGCCGCCGTCTGTCACATTTCGTTCATGTCCTCTTCGATTTCCATGCGCGCCAATGCGCTTCGAGCCGCTACTCTTTTCCAGGCGGCCGTCATTTCACTCACTCCACAGCCTCCGCCTCGCTTTCCGGCTCCGCCAGCAGCCAGCCGCAGACAGCCCAGGCGGCGACGGCGCCCCTTCGCTTTTCAGGCGATTGGCTCGCCTAACCTGAAAACCTGCCCCGTGTCCGATTGGCGAAGGCGACCAGAGACAGCATCACCGGCACTTCGACCAGCACTCCCACGACAGTGGCGAGGGCGGCCCCTGAATGCAGGCCGAACAGGCTGATCGCCACCGCGACGGCGAGCTCGAAGAAATTCGAGGTGCCGATCATGGCGCAGGGGGCGGCGATCCGGTGCGGCACCTTCAGGAACCAGGCCGCCCCGTAGGCGACTGCGAAAATGCCGTAGCTCTGAATCAGGATCGGCGCCGCGATCAGGGCGATCACCAGAGGCCGGGCCAGAATGACCTCCCCCTGAAGGCCGAAGAGGATCGCCACCGTGGCGATGAGGCCAACAACCGACAACGGCTTGACGCGAGAGGTGAACGCCTCGATCGCCTCGGATGATCCAAGCGCGCGCCGCGTGAACAGACCTGCGATCAGCGGCAGCACGACGTAGAGAACCGTGGCCAGCACCAGCGTCTCCCACGGCACGGCGATCTCGGTCACGCCCAGCAGGAAGGCGACGATGGGCGCGAAGGCCACGACCATGATCAGGTCGTTCACCGAGACCTGCACCAGCGTGTAAGTCGCATCGCCGCGGGTCAGTTGCGACCAGACGAAGACCATCGCCGTGCAGGGCGCCGCCCCCAGCAGGATCAGCCCGGCCGTGTATTGCGCGGCGTCCTCGGGCGCGATCCAGGGCGCGAAGACGTAGTCGAAGAACAGCACCGCTATCAGCGCCATGGTGAAGGGCTTGATCAGCCAGTTGACCACCAGGGTGACGATCAGCCCCTTGGGCTGGCGCGCGACACCCGCGACTGCGCGGAAATCGACCCCCACCATCATCGGATAGACCATCGCCCAGATCAGCGCCGCGACGACAAGGTTGATGGAGGCGACCTCGGCCGCGGCCACCGCATTGACCAGACCGGGAGCGACCGAGCCGATGGCGATGCCGCCGATCATGGCCAGAGCGACCCACACGGTCAGATAGCGTTCGAAGAAGCCCATGCTCTCCTCGGCCGGGCGCTTTTCGGCGATCAGTGTCATTCCGCGCCCTTTCCGATGGCGTCGAGGCGAGTCTTGAGCGCCATCTTGTCGAGGCTCTCCAGAGGTAGGTTGACGAAGATCGAGATGCGGCTGTTCAGCATTCGGTAGGTCTCGGAGAACGCCACGCGCTTCTCCGCCTCGGTCCCCTTAACCGCCGCCGCGTCGGGCACGCCCCAATGCGCAGTGGTCGGGTGGCCGGGCCAGACCGGGCAGGTCTCGCCCGCTGCATTGCCGCAGACCGTGAAGATGAAATCCATCTGCGGGGCGCCGGGGCCTGAGAACTCGTCCCAGCTTTTCGAGCGCGCGAAGCTGGTGTCGTGGTTCAGCCCCTTCAGCAATTCGATCGCGTAGGGGTTCGGCGCTCCCGTCGGCCGGGATCCGGCCGAATAGGCCATGAACTTGCCCGCGCCCTCGCGCAGCAGGATCGCCTCGGCGATGATCGAGCGGGCGGAATTGCCGGTGCAGAGGAAGAGGACGTTGTAGATGCGGTCCGTCATCGGGATGCTCCCATACTCCCGTGATCAGCAGGCGCAGGCGATTTGATCGAGCACCGGCTGGCAAAGCTCCGGCTTTCCGGCGCAACAATCCTCCATCAGGAACGCCAGCAGACCGCGCACGCCGTCGAAATCCGCGAAATAACGCACCGAGCGGCCCTCGCGTTCGTTCCGGACCAGCCCCGCCGCCAATAGGATCGAAAGGTTGTTGGAAAGCGTGTTTTGCCGGACGTCGAGCGCCCCGGCGATCTCGCCCGCCGCCATGCCCTCTGCCCCCGCTTTCACAAGCAGGCGGAAGACCTCTAACCTTGTGTCCTGTCCGAGGGCGGAGAAAGCGTTCAGTGCATCTGTCTTTTCCATATTTCATGAAATATGGAATTGATTGATGCGAGTCCAGAGGCGAAACGTCGGTCTGGGGCGAGCTACGCCACCATGCCTTTTAGCGCCCAACCGATGAGATAGGCGATGGCGGCGGCTGACGCGCCGGTGGCCAGCGTCTCGGCGCCCAGCTTCCAGCCGGGCTTGTCCACGAACAGGCCCTGCGCCGAGCCGATGGAGAAGAACACGCAGCAGGTCATGAGGCCGGCGATCTGGAACAGCAAGGACGGTCCTGCGTCGACCCAGCCGAACCAGGAGAGGAGATAGGGGATCAAGGGCGCCGCGCCGCAGATCAGGAAGGCGATGAACGTTGAGAGGGCGGCGCGCAACGGCGCCCGGGTCACCTGCGACTGTCCGTGCTCCTCCGTCATCATGAAATCGATCCAGCGCTCGCGCTCGGCGGTGATCACGTCGACCGCAGCCTCCAGCGCCGGCCCCTCGAAGCCCTTGCGCACAAAGATCTGGCGCACCTCCTCGCGCTCGCCTTCGGGGTGGTGGTCGACATGGCGGTGCTCCATGGCGCGGAGGCTGCGGTTCTCCTCCACCTCGGATCGCGTGCCGGAGTAGTTGCCGGCGGCCATCGAGAACCCGTCGCCGACGAGATTGGCGAGGCCCAGCACCAGAACGATGCCCGTCGATAGCTCCGCCCCGGCGACCCCGGCTACGATGGCGAAGGTGGTCACGGCGCCGTCGATGCCGCCATAGACGTAATCGCGCAGGTAGGAGGCGCGAAACGGCGCCTCCAGCCGTTGGGCGATGTCGTCCGGTTCGTGGCTGTGCTCGTTGGGCATCGCGCGCCTCAGCGCTCCGTAAACTTGATCTCGATCCGGCGGTTGCGGGCGTAGGCCTCTTCGGTGTCGCC
>QKHF01000118.1 GCA_003250135.1 Paracoccaceae bacterium
CAGGATCAGGAACGGGTCCGAGATCAGGCGGAAGAAGCCGCCCTCCTTCACCCCGCTCTCGCTGATCGACTCCAGCACCCCGCGCGCCAGCATCAGCGCGGCCAGCGCCATCAGCGCGGTGGAGCCGCCGAAGAACAGCGCCACCTCGCGCGTCGCGCCCATCAGGGTGAAGGCGGCGATCGCCGCCACATAAAGCCCGGCGGTGATGAAGATCGCGCGCGTGGCGAGCTTGACGGTCATGAAGGCCCCTTTCCCCCGACTTTGTCAGTCAGGGCAGCAGCCTAGCGACATATCCCGGCAGCGCAAAGGCCGCCAGATGGACCTCGGGCGTGTAATAGCGCGTCGTCAGCCCGGCGGCCTTGAACCGCGCCCTCAGCGTCGCCAGGTCGGTCTGGCGGGCGGCTCCGTCCGTGCCCCAGCCGAAGGCCATCGGCCCGCCTACATAAGACGGCACGGTGGCGAGGTAGCAGGTCCAGTCGGCGAACAGCGCCTTGAAGGCGCGCATGGTGTTGGTCAGCTCCTCGCCCTGCAGATAGGCCACGCCGTTCTGCGTGACCAGAACGCCGCCCTCCGCCAGCCGGCGCCTGGCGTGGCCATAGAACGTGTCGGTGAACAGCACCTCGCTCGGCCCGACCGGATCGGTCGAATCGACGATGATCACATCGAACCGGTCCCCGCTCTCGCGCATGAAGTCGGCGCCGTCGGCGATCACAAGGTTCAGCCGCTTGTCGTCGAACGCGCCTTGAGAAAGCGTCGGCAGGTACTTCTTCGAGAATTCGACCACGCCGGCGTCGATTTCGACCATGGTCACGTGCTCGACGCTGTCGTGCCGCAACGCCTCTCGCGCCATGCCGCCGTCGCCGCCGCCGATGATCAGCACGCGCCGCGCCGCGCCATGCGCCAGGATCGGCGTATGGGCCATCATCTCGTGGTAGATGAACTCGTCGCCCTCGGTGGTCTGCACCGCGTCGTCGAGGGTCAGGATGCGGCCGAAGCTGTCGTTCTCGATGACCCGCAGGCGCTGATGTTCGGTTTTGCTGTCATAGAGCACGCGGCCCTCGCGCAGGCAGAGGCGATAATCCGCATGCAGGGTCTCGACCGACCAGCCGGGCATTTCGTCCGCCATCGCGCTCCCTCCGATCTTTGGATCAGACCGCCGTGTCCACCAGCCCCTCGCCGCGCAGAAGCTCTTTCACGCGGACATCCGAGGCCTTGAACGCCTTGCGCAGAATCTCCACCGCGCGCCGCGGCTGCGCGTCGCCGCACATGAAGACGTCGAACGCGCCATAGCCGATCTCGGGCCATGTGTGCACCGAGATATGCGACTCCGCCAACACCGCCACGCCGCTGACGCCCTGCGGGCTGAACTTGTGCGTGTGGATGTGCAGCAGGGTGGCCCCGCAGGCCTCCACGCAATCGCGGAACGCGGTCTGGATGCGCTCCTCGTCGTCCAGCCCTTCGCCGCCCAGCACTTCGATGATCAGATGCGTGCCGGCGAATGTCTTGCCGTCGCGACGCACGAAGTGGTCGGCCCGGTCCGGGTCCATGTCGGACGTCTTCGCGGAGGTTTCGACAACGGTCAGCTGACCGCGATTCACATCGGTGTCTTCCTCATGGGTGGCGCCTGCTTCCAGGTCCATCCCCAGTTGGAAGAGGTGCGCCTTAGCCATGGCGGCCTCCCCAATCCAGCAGATGAGAGCCCAGCGTGCCTTAGCGTCCCCCCGGAGCGGTCCGAGGTTGGGATCGGCGACCCTGATGGCCGGGGGATAATGTTTTGCGGCGCAACAATCAACCCCGCGCGCCCGTCCCGCCCGAAGGTGTTGCGATGTGGCGACCCGCGCCTTTCTTCCGCCGCACGATCGGGTAGGCTCGGCGCGGGACAGTCCGACAGGGGGCAGGCGCGATGGCCGAGGGCGCAGGCGCGAACATATCGAATGCGTGGCGCGCGCGCCTGATCGCGGGCTTGGCGGCGCTCGCGCTGACCCAGGGCGCGGCTGTCGCGCAAATCCGCACGGGCAACGCCGAGGACTGCGCGGACCCGAAGATCCCGGCCGACCGGGCTGAACGGGCCTGCAGCGCGGAGCTGACGCTGAACCTGCCTTCAGGCACGAGGGCGCGGCTGCTGGCGAATCGCGGCGGCGCGCGGCTGGATCTGGATCGCCCCTTGGCGGCGCTGGACGATTTCGACAAGGCGCTGGCGATCGAGCCCTCCATGTTCGTCGCCATGACCGGCCGGGCGCGCGCGCTGATCGGCATGGGCCAGTGGCAGGCCGGCATCGCCCAGTTCAGCGCCGCGCTCGAGCAGAAACCGAACGACGTGAACGCGTTGATGGGGCGCGGCGCGGCGCATCTGTCGCTGGGCGAGAACGCCGCCGCTCTGGCCGACTTCGACAAGGCGGCGCAGATCGCGCCGAAGGATCTGGACGCGCGCTACAACCGCGGCGTGGCCAAGCTGCGGCTGGGCGACAACAGCGGCGCGGCCGCGGATTTCAGCGCCGTGATCGCGGGCGACCCGTCCGACGCCGGGGCCTATCTGATGCGGGCGCGGACCCGGATCGGCGAACGCGATCCGCTGGCGCTGGCCGATTTCGGCCGGGCCGTCGCGCTGGACCCGGAATGGGCGCAGGCCTGGTTCGAGCGGGGCCAGCAGTTCGACCGGATGGGCCGCGTGGAGGACGCGAACCGGGATTTCCGCCGCGCCTATGAGCTGGGCTACGAGGATCGCTGGCTGCAGGAGCGTATTCTCGCCATCGGCCGCTGAGCGAAGGACCGAGACCATGGACGAGTTGGACTGGATCGAGCGGCGGGCGCTGGAAAGCTGGCATGCAGCGGCGGATGAGGCCGCCCGAGAGGCCGCGGGGCTTGAGTGGCTGGAAATCGCGGGCGGCGTGGCCTCCATCGCCGCCAGACTGCCCGCCAGCGCCATCGTCGCCAACCGGGCGATCAGCCTGGGCATGGCGCGACCGGCCCGGCGTGAGGAGATCGCGGAGATTGTCGCGCTTTACCGCGCGCGCGGGGTGGCGCGGTATTTCGCGCAGGTCCATCCCAACGCGGCGCCGCCGGAGCTTGGCGCGTGGCTGCTGGCGGAGGGGCTGGAGCAGGCCCGCGGCTGGATGAAGTTCGCGCGCGGGCGCTCCGCTGCGCCCCAGATCACTACCGATCTGACGATCGCCGAGATCGGGCCGGAGCACGCCGCCGCCATGGCCCGGATCGCCGCCGACGCCTTCGATCTGGGCGAGGCCGCACTCCCGTGGATCGCCCGGCTCCCCGGCGGCAAGTGCTGGCGGGCCTTTGGCGCGTTCGAGGGGGACGCGCTGGCCGCGGTCGGCGGGCTCTACGTGGAGGACGGGATCGGCTGGTGCGATTTCGGGGCCACCGCCCCCGCCTTCCGACGCCGCGGCGCGCAATCGGCGCTGCTGGCGCACCGCATCCAGGCGGCGCTGGACCTCGGCTGCCGCATGATCGGCACCTGCACCGGCGAAGCCGTGCCGGGCGATCCGCAGCACTCCTATTCGAACATCCTGAAAATGGGCTTCGAGGAGCGATACATCCGCCTCAACTACGCACCACCCCGAGCTTGACCGGCGCGTCCTCCGCGGCCACGGGTTCGCTGCGGTCCTTGGCGCTGGCGCGGGCGAACAGGCGCACCGGGTTCTCGAAATCATTGAGCTGCTGCGCGCCGACCGAGATCCAGCCGTCGGGATCGTGTTTCGCCACCTCCTCCGTCGCGAGAACCGGCTCGCCTAGCTGCTTGGTGACCTGGTCGATCCGGTGGATGGCGTTGACGTTGCGGCCGATGGCGGAAAAGGCCAGTCGTTGCGGCACGCCGATATTGCCGAACATCACCTTGCCGACCGAGAGGGCGATGCCGAATTCGGGCTTCCTTCCCTCCGCATCGCGGGCGGCGCAGCTTTCGGCGCGCAGGCGCATCGCCGCGTCCGCCGCCTCTGTCGCCCGGCGCACCGCGTCGCGGGTTCCGATCTCGGATTCGATGGGGAAGATCGCCAGCACCGCGTCGCCGATGAAGTTCAGAATCTCGCCGCCTTGCTCGATCACTGGGGCGGCGGTGCATTCGAAATAGGCGTTCAGGAAGGCGAGGTATTCGCGCGGGTCCATGCGCTCGGACATGGCCGTGGAGCCGCGCAGGTCGGAGAACCACAGCACCGCGTTGATATCCTCGCCGTCCGAGCGGCGGATGGCGCCGGAGAGCACCCGCCAGCCCGCCGTGGGGCCGAGATAGGTGTTGGCGACATTGGCCGTCACCCGCTTCTGAATCGCCTGCCGGCACGCGACCGCCAGAAACTCCTGCACGTGGATCCATGCTCGCGCTTGGTCGCCCAGCTGGCCATCACGCCAGTCCGGCCATTCCCGAAGGTCTGGAACTCGGCGATCGAGAAGGAAGAGGAGGTCAGCAGATAATCGGTGAAGCCCGCCTCCTGCAACTCGTGCAACACCGGGAAATCGACGATCGCCTGTGGGCCGGCGAGGAGCCGGCGCAAATGAAACAGGTCATGCTCCAGCACGTAATTGAACGGGCTGTTGGTCCAGGACGGGTTGTCGGCTGTCGCGTGCTCGGACTGGAACAGCGTCGCGCCCTCCGCCTCCGTCCAGCGCAGATGCTCGGCCCGGAAAAGGGGATGCAGCGTCGGCCAGGTCAGCGCCGCGCGATCCACCGGCAAGCCGATGGCGTTCAGCCGCTCGCAAAGCACCGCGAAAAGCTGGGAGATGTCGGGATCGCCCAGCGCCTCTTTCAGGAGCCAGCGTTCAACCTCGGCGATCAGCACGGTATGGGTCATGACGCGAAGATAGTCCGCGGCGGTCCGGCGCGCCAGACGGCGCGCGGGAACGGATCGATCACGAATATGAAACGATCGTTACGAATCTCCGGCGAAGCGCGCCGCCATCACGTCCCGCGCGTCATCGGTGATCTTGGCGAACAGCACCTCGGGCACCGTGAAGGCGTGGCCCGGCGGCAGAGCCGAGAGGGCGGCCTCGGCGCTTGCCGGCCAGTCGTTCTCGGTATCGGCGGGCAGGCCAAGCGCTTCGAACATCGCGTCCGAGGCGTCGGGGACGAAAGGCCGCGAGAGGATCGCGTAAAGCCGGATCAGATTCAGGCCCACCCGCGTCGAGACCGCCGCCGCGTCGGGGTCGGTCTTGAACGCGGTCCAGGGCGCGGCCTTCTGCAGGTACTCGTTGCCCGCCACCCAGATCGCCCGCAACTCGTTGGCGGAGCGCCGGATATCGATGGCCTCCATGGCGGCGTTGTAGGCGGCGATGCGCTTGTCGAGCTCTGCGGCCAGCTCCGCCTCCAGCGCGCCCGGCGCGCCGCCTTCGGGAACCGCCTCGGAGAACTTGGAGCGGCAGAACTTGGTCACACGGCTGACGAAATTGCCCAGAACGTCCGCCAGATCCTTGTTCACGCCGGTCTGGAAGCTCTCCCAGGTGAAGTCGGAATCCGAGCCTTCCGGCGCGTTGGAGAGCAGCCACCAGCGCCAGTAATCGGAGGGCAGGATGTCCAGCGCGTCATCCATGAAGACGCCGCGGCCCTGGGAGGTGGAGAACTTGCCGCCGTCATAGGTCAGCCAGTTGAAGCCCTTGATGAAGTCGACCAGCTTCCAGTCCTCGCCCGAGCCCATGATGGTCACCGGGAAGCTGAGCGTGTGGAACGGGATATTGTCCTTGGCCATGAACTGGACGTAGCGCACATCCGCCGCGCCGCGCTCGGTCCGCCACCAGCGCTCCCACGCCGCGTCGGGCTGGCCGGTGCCCTCGGCCCATTCGGCGGTGGAGCCGATATACTCGATCGGCGCGTCGAACCAGACGTAGAAGACCTTGCCCTCCATGCCTGGCCAGTCGTCCTCGCCGCGCCTCACCGGGATGCCCCAGTCGAGGTCGCGGGTGATGCCGCGGTCCTGCAGCCCGTCGCCGTCGCGCAGCCATTTCTTGGCGATGGAGGTGGTCAGGATCGGCCAGTCGGTCTTGGTCTCGATCCAGTCCTCCAGCTTCTGGCGCATCTGGCTCTGGCGGAGATAGAGGTGCTTGGTCTCGCGCACTTCGAGGTCGGTGGAGCCGGAGATGGCCGAGCGCGGATTGATCAGGTCGGTGGGGTCGAGCTGCTTGGTGCAATGCTCGCACTGGTCGCCGCGGGCGCGCTCGTAACCGCAATTCGGGCAGGTGCCCTCGATATAGCGGTCGGGCAGGAAGCGGCCGTCGGCCTTGGAGTAGACCTGCCGCTCCATGCGTTCCTCGATCAGCCCCGCCTCCCACAGCTTGCCGGCGAGATGCTGGGTCAGATGGTGGTTTTGCTTCGAGGACGAGCGTCCGAACCAGTCGAAGGACAGGCGGAACCCCTCGCCCAGCTTCTTCTGCACGGCCCACATCTCGGCGCAGTACTCGGCGACCGGCTTGCCCGCCTTGGCCGCCGCCAGTTCGGCCGGGGTGCCATGCTCGTCCGTGGCGCAGATCGCCAGCACCTCATGCCCCCGCTGACGCATGTAGCGCGCGTAGGTGTCGCTGGGCAGCATCGAACCGACAAGGTTGCCTAGATGCTTGACGCCGTTGATATAGGGCAGCGCCGAAGTGATCAGGATGCGGGCCATGAAACGCCTCTTGGGTCCAGTGAGTCGGCGCGAGGTATAACGGATCGCCCGGATGGGCGCGAGGAGCCGAAATGACCGACCGGGAAACGGCCCAGATCACCCTGACCGAAAGCGAACATCGCGGCCGCTACGCGCTTCAGCATGAAGACGGGCGGGAATCCGAACTGACCTACGCCATCCGGCCCGACGGGCTGGCCTGGGACCACACCTTCACGCCTCGCGATCTGCGCCACGAAGGCGCGGCGAAGGCGCTGCTGGCGCACGCGGTCGACGACATGCGCGCCCGCGGCCTGCAGGTCATTCCGGTATGTCCTTACGTGTCTCTTCAGTTCGACCGTCATCCGGAGTGGCAGGACGTTCTGGTGGAGAGGTTTCGCCGGGGGTGAGCGGCTTGCGCCGCCCCATCATGCGCCCGAGCGTCAGCGATGTGCGCGGCAGATAGCGATAGGCCCGGCGCTCCTCCGGCTCCTCCGCCATCGCCATTCTTAGCAGCGTGAAGAGCAGCAGGAAGACATGCACCGCGCCGATATAGGCGAACAGCGCGCTCGGCCCGTAATGGGCGATCAGGCTGGCCGACAGAAGCGGGCTGATCATCGCGCCGCCGGCGAATATGAACAACAGCGTCGCGTTCAGCTCCACGATGAAGGACGGGTCCGCCCGGTCGTTGGCGTGGGCCGCGCTGACCGAATAAAGCGGAAAGGCCACCGCGCCGAATGCGAATGAGACCAGATAGATCGCCCAGGCGAAGCCGGAGGCGACGCCGCTGAGGGAGATGGCGGACACGACCAGCGCCGCCACCGACAACCCGACCAGCACCTTGCGCCGGTCAAAGATGTCCGCCAGTCGGCCGACCGGGATTTGCGACAGCGCGCCGCCCACCAGACCGAGCCCCAGGAACAGCGAGATACCCGCGCCCGAGAGTCCGTTTTCGGCCGCATAGACCGGCCCGACCATACGAAAGGCGGAGTTGGTCAGCCCCACCGTCACCGCGCCTGCGACACCCAAAGGCGACAAAGCCCAAGCGCGGAGCGGCCTGAGCTGCGGCGCCACGGGCGGCGGCGGCGCCTCTTTCCGCGTGACTGTGATCGGCAGCAGGCACAGGCAGCAGAACATCGCGATCAGGTTGTAGGCGATGTAGGTGCCGGGATCGACGATGGCGATCACGCCCTGCGCGGCCACCGAGGCGGTCATGTCGACGGTCTGGTAGACGCCGATGACGCGCCCGCGGTTGGCGTTGTCGATCTGCGACTGCAGCCAGCCTTCGATCACGGTGTAGGCGCCCGCCACCGACACGCCGGTGCCGAAACGCAGGATCGCCCAGACATAGGGGTCGACCAGCACCGGATGCAGCAGCGCGCCTATGGCGCCGACGGCCGCCAGCGCGGCGTAAGCGCGGGTGTGGCCGATCGCCGCCATCAGCCGCGGCGTCGCCCAGCAACCGACGAAGAAGCCGAGGAAATGGCTGGAGCCGAGCAGGCCGATCTGCTCGGTGGAGAACCCGTGGATCGCGCCCGCCAGCGCGTCCAGCGGCGCCAGAGAACCCGAGCCAAGCTGCGCAAACGCCACCGACAGGAACAGCGCAGCGAACGTGATGAGCGTGCGCATGTCGGCAACCCTCGTTCTTAGCCGGCGTCGCGAGTCGCGCCGCGTTTCCTCCCTTTTCTCATCTATAGCATCTTTCCCGCAATGGAGGGGCGGGTTGAGGCGCCTGCCCGCCGCTGCTATCAGCATCCGGGCGAAACGGGGCGGCGAATGCGACGAGCGGCGGACACCAGCGGACTTCAAAGACCAAACGGCGTTCGCGTCGAGGACCGGCCGAAATCGAAATCGGTCGGGCCGCTGCGCGCGCTGGCGCCGTTTCTGGCGCCCTACAAGACGCTGATCCTCGGCGCGCTGGCGGCGCTGCTGGCCGCCGCGGGCTTCACGCTGGCGCTGCCGATGGCGCTGCGGCGGGTGATCGATCTGGGCTTCGACCCCGAGAACGCGCAGTTCCTGGACCAGTACTTCATCGCCATGATCGCGGTGGCCGCGGCGCTGGCGGTCGCGACGGCGGCGCGGTTCTACCTCGTCACCCGGCTGGGCGAGCGCGTGGTCGCCGACATCCGCAACGCCGTCTTCGGCCATGTGATCGGCATGGGGCCGCGGTTTTTCGAAACGCTGAACACGGGCGAGGTCGTCTCTCGCCTGTCGGCGGACACCACGGTAATCCAGTCGGTGGTCGGGTCTTCGGCCTCCATCGCGCTCAGGAACACGCTGCTGTTTCTCGGCGGCATGGCGATGCTCTTGATCACCAGCGCCAAGTTGACGGCCCTCGTGCTGCTGATCGTGCCGGTGGTGGTGGTGCCGATCCTCGTGCTGGGGCGGCGGGTGCGCGCCCTCAGCCGCGAAAGCCAGGACCGGATCGCAGACGCCTCGACCCTTGCGGGCGAGGCGCTGCAAGCCGTGCAGACCGTGCAGGCCAACACCCATGAGGTGGAAAGCCGGGCGGAGTTCGGCGAGAGGGTCGAGCGCGCCTATGAGGTCGCGCGCAAGCGGATCGTCGCTCGCTCCGCCCTGACCGTCATCGTGATCTTCCTGATCTTCACCGGCGTCGTCGGGGTGATGTGGATCGGCGCGCGCGACGTGATTTCAGGCTCGATGACGGCGGGCGAGCTGGGTCAGTTCATCCTCTACGCGGTGTTTGTCGCAGGCTCGGTCGGCGCGCTCAGTGAGGTCTGGGGCGAGTTGCAGCGCGCGG
>QKHF01000279.1 GCA_003250135.1 Paracoccaceae bacterium
GAAGCTCGGCTATCGCCAGCTGATCCGGGCCGCGCAGGTTCTGGGCCGGAAGCTCGAGCCCCTGGCGGCGGAGCGCGAGGCGCTGGGCGTCATGCTGCCGAACTCGGCGGGCGCCGCGGTCACGTTCTTCGCGCTGCAGAGCATTGCGCGGACGCCCGCCATGCTGAACTTCACGGCCGGGGCGGACAGCATCGCCAGTTGCTGCCGCGCGGCGGAGGTGAAGACGATCCTGACTTCGCGCGCGTTCATCGAAAAGGCGCAGCTGGCGGAGGTCGTCGCAGAGCTCTCTCGCGAGCGCCGGGTCGTCTATCTGGAGGACGTTAAGGCCGGCGTGACCCTCTCGGACAAGATCCGCGGCGTCCTGCGGGGACATAAGGCGCACGTCGCGCAGCGCCCTGAGGAGCCCGCAGCGATCCTGTTCACCTCCGGCTCGGAAGGCGCGCCGAAGGGCGTCGTCCTCTCGCACCAGAACATCCTGGCCAATATCGCGCAGGCCCTGGCGCGCGTGGACGTGAATGGCGAGGACAAGGTCTTCAACGTGCTGCCCGTGTTTCATTCCTTCGGACTGACGGCTGGTCTGCTGATGCCGCTGCTGGCCGGGGTGCCGGTCTTCCTCTACCCCTCGCCGCTGCACTACCGGATCGTGCCCGAGCTGATCTATCAGACCAACGCCACGATCCTGTTCGGCACCAACACCTTCCTGTCCGGCTACGCCCGGTCCGCGCATGGCTATGATTTCCGCGCGCTGCGGCTGGTGCTGGCCGGGGCGGAGCCGGTGCGCGCGGATGTCCGCGCCCTCTACATGGAGCGGTTCGGCGTGCGTATTCTTGAAGGGTATGGGGTCACCGAGGCCGCGCCCGTCATCGCGATCAACACGCCGATGGAGAACCGCGCCGGGACGGTCGGGCGCCTGTCGCCGCTGATGGAGGCGCGACTTCAGCCGGTCGAGGGCGTGACCGAGGGCGGACGGCTGTTCGTGCGCGGCCCGAACGTCATGCTGGGTTACCTGAAGGACGACAATCCGGGCGTGCTGCTTCCGCCGACGGACGGCTGGCATGACACCGGCGACATCGTCTCCATCGACGAGGACGGGTTCATCACGATCCGCGGCCGCGCCAAGCGTTTCGCCAAGCTGGGCGGCGAGATGGTGTCGCTGGCGGCGGTCGAGGCGTTGGCGCACGAGGCGTGGCCCGAGGCCGACTCCGCCGCGGTGGCGACGTCCGACCCGCGCAAGGGCGAACGCATCACGCTGGTCACGACGGCGGCCGAGGCGACGCGCGAGCAGTTTGTTCATCAGGTCAGAACCAGGAGCGCGGCGGAGCTTCTCGTTCCCGCGGAGTTGGTTATCGTGGACGAACTGCCGGTCCTTGGGTCCGGCAAGACGGACTATCGCGCGCTGCAGGCGCTGATCGAGAACCGGCGGGTATAACGGCGGCCTTCTTCTGGAGAACCAACCCATGGAAATGTTCTTTGCCCCTCTGGTCATCATCCTGGTCGCGCACCCGGTGATCACGCCGATCGTGCTGATCCTCTGGAACCGGCGGCTGGGGCGCGAGCTCGAAGAGCAAGGCAAGCGCCTGACCCACCAGCGGCTGCAGATCGCGCAGTTGGAGAAGCTTGTTGCGGCGGGTCCTGCCGCGCCCCCGCCCGACGTGGCGGCGGAAGAGCCTGCCCCGCCGCCGGAAGCGCCGCCCGAAGTTGGCGAAGCTGCGCCCGCAGCGCCCGAGGAGGTTGGCGAAGAGCCGGAAGCCGAGGAGGCGGAAGAGCCGACGCTCCCCGCCGCGGCCAGAACGCCCGTCATCGCCCGCGCGACGCCCGAGGAAGCGCCCGCCAAGCCGAAAAAGGCGTCCGTCCGGCTGGAGGAGACGCTGGCCTCCAGCTGGATGATCTGGCTTGGCGCCATCGCGGTCGGGCTGAGCGCCGTCTTTCTCTTCACCTATGCGATCGAGCAGGGCTGGCTGGGCCCCGAAGCGCGCGTCGCACTTGGGATGCTGCTGGGCGTCGCGCTGATCGCCGGGGGCGAGTGGCTGCGCCGGCATTCCTTCGCGGCTCTGTCGAAGGTCGTGAAGCCGGATTACGCCCCGCCCGCGCTTGTCGCCTCCGGCGTCTTCGCGCTCTATGTCAGCAGTTTCGCCGCCCATGCGCTTTACGGCCTGGTCGGCGCCATCGTGGCTTTCATCGCGCTCGCCGTGGTCAGTTTCGCCGGTCTTTTACTGGCGCTTCGGCACGGCGCTTTCGTCGCGCTGATGGCGCTGGGCGGCGGCTATCTGGTGCCGGCGCTGATCGAGTCTGACGTCCCGCAGGCTCTGCCCGTGTTTCTCTATCTCTTCGTGCTGACCGCCGCGTGTCTGGCGCTGATGATGTACCGCGACTGGTGGTTCCTCGCCTTCGCGACGCTGGTCGGCGCGCTCGGCTGGCCGATCCTCTGGCTGGTGGGTCCATGGGTGACGGCGGATCAGGGCGTTCTCGGCCCCTATGCCGTGGGGATCGGCGCGCTGTTCGCGATCTTCAGCGTGCGACTGCCTGTGAAGACCGCCAAGACCCCCGCCACCGCCTGGCTCGCCGGGATGCTGGCCAACACCTCTGGCCTCGGCTTCGCGCTGAGCGGCGCAGTGGTCGTGCTGCTGGCGATGGCCTCCGACTACAACGAGGCGTCCTTCATCTTCCTCGGTCTCTTCGCGGTCATGGGACTCGCCTTCGGCCTGCGGCGCGCGGCCTATGAAAGCCTCGCCGTGGTCTCGATTCTGGTCCTCGCGGTCGCCGTGTTTCTGTGGCCGCAACCCTACCAGATCACCCAACCGCAGCAGCTTCAGGAACTCGGCGTCGAGAGCTACCGAACGGCGTTCGGCCCGTTCATCATGCCGCCGGAGTTTCTGGTCTTCGCGCGCGCGCTGGCGGTGTTCGCCGTCGGCGCGGGGATCGGCTGCGTCGCCGCCATGCGCTCCGCCGCCACCCCACCGGTCTGGAGCGCCATCGCGGCGGGGGCGCCGGTCTATTTCTTCGTCATCGGCTACTGGCGCATCGGCGGGTTCGAGATCGACGTCGCCTGGGCGGCGATCTCGCTGGGCGTGGCGATATTCAACCTGTTGGCGGCCGCCTATGCGCGGCGGGCGCTGAGCGGCCGCGCTGGCGATATCTGCGTCGGGTTCTTCGCGACCGCCTGCACGACCGCGCTGGCGCTGACCTTCACCTGCCTGTTCCGGGAGGCCTGGCTGACGGTCGCGATCTCGGTCGAGGTTCTGGCGCTCGCCTGGATCTGGTCGGAACTGCGGGTGCGCGAGATCCGCGCGGTCATCTACATCGCCATCGCCGTGGTCGCCATCCGCCTGATCTTCAACTACCGGATCCTCGATTACGAGGGCGGCGCGTTCCTGGCGTTCAACTGGGTGCTCTACGGCTATGGCCTGCCAGCGCTGGCGCTGTATCTGGCCACCCGGTTCCTGGGCGACGCCAAGAGCGACCCGCTCGCCGCGCTCTGCCGGATCATGGCCATCGTGTTCGCCTTCCTGATGGTGGCGCTGCAACTCAGGATCTGGACGGCCGGATCGCTCGCCAGTCCCTATTACGGCCTGTTCGATCAGGCGGTGCAGACGGCGTGGTGGATCATCGCCGCCGGGCTGCTTCTGCGGAAGGAGCTGGACGAGGACCTGCCGCAGGCCTGGTACGGGGGCGTCCTGCTTCTCGTCATCGCGGCGCTGCAGATCGTGTTCGGCCACATCCTGTGGAACAACCCTCTCTGGACCCATGAGCCGGTGGGCGCCTTGCCGCTCCTGAACCTGCTGGGCCTCGCCTATCTTCTGCCCGCGTTCCTGTTCTGGGCGCTCGGCGGCCTTGACGGGTTCATGCTGTCCCGGAAAGTGCGAAAGCCGCTCCGCATCGCCTCCAGCATCCTCGTGTTCCTGTATCTCACGCTGGAAGTGCGGCGGGCGTTCCAGGGCGGCAGAGCCTTCGACCTGGCCTATGGCGTAGGAGATGCGGAGGTCTACGCCTATTCAGCCGTCTGGATCGCCTATGCGCTGGTCCTTCTGGGCGTCGGCATTCTGTGGAAGTCCAGCTTCTGGCGCTACACGTCGCTGACCGTGCTGATCGTGACGGTCCTCAAGGTCTTCCTCTACGACATGTCCGACCTGACGGGCCTCTACCGCGTCGCGTCCTTCCTGGGCCTCGGACTGACGCTGATCGGCATCGGCTACATCTATCGACGGTTCGTGTTCAGGTGAACCGGCGGGGGCGGACGTTCATCCGGCCGCCCCTCCGAAAACTCACAAGACCTGGCTCAACAGCTCCGCCGGGTGCCGCGGCTTGCGGCCGAGCAGGCGTTTGGTCTGTGAGCGGCAGGAGAACCCGGTCGCCAGCGCGCGATCGCCCGCCTCCCTCATCGGCTTCTCCCACGACATCCCGTAAAGCTGTTTCGACATGTCGAGATGCTCGGACTCGTGGCCGAAGAGTCCCGCCATGCCGCAGCAGCCGGTGCTGACCACGTCCAGTTTCAGCCCCAGCGCCGCGAAGATCGCCTTCCAGCGCCCGCCCGCCGCCGGGTCAGAGGTCTTCTCGGTGCAATGCAGGAACAGCTTGTAGGGTTCCTGATCCGCGCCTGCTATAGGCGTCAGCCGGTCGAGCCGCTCGAACAGGAACCGGTCCAGACTCTGCGCGTGGTAGCCCGGCTTGATATCGCCCTTAGAGAACTCGCTGGCCAACAGGTTGGTGACGGCGGGCTCCATGCTGACCATCGGCGCGCCATGGGCCGCGATCTCGTTCAAATACGCCACCGACTCGCGCCGGACGTCGTCGAACTCCGTCTTGAAGCCGCGCACCTGCAAGGCCTTGCCGTTGCGGATCATCGGCGTCGCAAACACCTTGAAGCCGAGCGCTTGCAACGTGTCAGCGAAGGCCGCGACCTGGTTGGTCTCATACGGGCCGGTGAAGCTGTCGATCACCAGGATGACAGCGTCCTCGGGCAGCGACTCACCGCCGAAAAGCGTGGGGATTCCGCGCGCGCTGAGGACGGCCTCCGCGGTCTCCCGCGAGAACCCCGGCGCGTCCACGATCTGATACAACGCGCGGATCAGCGCGCGAGAGATCGGGTTGCCCATCATAAGGTTCGCCAGCGCCGGCAGGCGGCGACCGATCAGGCTCGCCGTCTCCATATTCTTGACCAGCAGGTC
>QKHF01000287.1 GCA_003250135.1 Paracoccaceae bacterium
AGCCGCATCGCCGGCCGCATCCTGGGCATGGGCGACATCGTCTCGCTCGTCGAGAAGGCGCAGGAGCAGATCGAGGCCGAAGAGGCCGAGCGCATGATGAAACGGTTCCAGAAGGGCCGTTTCGACATGAACGATCTGAAGAAGCAGCTGGAGCAGATGATCCAGATGGGCGGCATGGGCGGCATCATGGGCATGCTGCCGGGCATGGCCAAGGCTCAAAAGCAGATGGCCGAGGCGGGGATGGACGACAAGGTCCTGAAGCGCCAGATCGCCATCATCCAGTCGATGACCAAGGCAGAGCGCAAGAAACCCGACCTGATGCAGGCCAGCCGCAAGAAGCGCGTGGCCGCCGGCGCCGGCGTCGACGTCTCCGACGTCAACAAGCTGCTTAAGATGCACCGGCAGATGTCGGACGTGATGAAGAAGATGGGCAAGATGGGCAAGAAGGGCCTGATGCGCAGCGGCCTCGGCGCCCTCTTCGGCAAGGGCGGCGGCATGCCCGCAGGCGCCGCGCCCGGCGGCCAGATCCCTCAGCCCCCCGCCGGCGGAGGCTTCCCCGGCCTGCCCCCCGCAGGCGGTCCCGCGCTTCCCTCGGATCTCAGCGGGTTCGGCAAGAAGAAATGACCGCGATCCCGACCATAGAGACCGCGCGGCTGGTCCTGCGTCCGAACCGGGCGGGGGATTTCGAGCCCTTCGCCGAGTTCTACGCCTCGGATCGGGCGCGGCTGCGCGGCGGCCCGCTGGATCGCGCGCAGGCATTCCGGCAGTTCACGGCGGAAATCGGCCATTGGGCTATCCGCGGCTACGGCTTCTGGGCGGTCGAGGACAAGGCGACCGGCGCCTATTGCGGACAGGTCGGCCATTGGAATCCCGAAGGCTGGCCCGCACCGGAGGTTGGCTGGCTGATGATGGCTGGCAGCGAAGGCAAGGGGTTCGCCTATGAGGCCGCGCTCCGCGCCCGTGACTACGCCTATCAGACGCTGGGCTGGACCGAGGTCGCCAGCTGCATCTCGGACGGCAACGAGCGTTCGATCCGGCTGGCCGAACGGATGGGCGCGCGCCTCGGCCGCAGAATCGCCCGGCCGGGCCTGCCCGACCAGCTGGTCTACATCCACCCGAAACCGGAGGCCGTGCAGTGACCGAACGCGATCCCTGGGTTGAGATCACCCGCATCCGCAAGAGCATCGACAATGTCGATTCCGCGCTGATCCACATCCTCGCCGAGCGGTTCAAGCTGACCCGAGCGGTCGGCGCGCTGAAGGCGGAACACCAGATCCCCGCCTCGACGCCCGAGCGCGAGGTGGAGCAGGTCGCACGGCTCAGAAAACTTGCGGCGGAATCCGGGCTGGACCCCGATTTCGCCGAAGCCTTCATCACGTTTCTCATCGAGAACGTGATCCAGAACCACCTGAAAATGCGGGGCTGAGGCCCCTCGAAACTGACGAGAAACGGAGAAAACCATGGCTATCAAGATTCGTCTCGCCCGCGGGGGCTCCAAGAAGCGCCCGTATTACTCGATCGTCGCCGCCGACAGCCGCAAGCCGCGCGACGGCCGCTTCATCGAGAAGCTGGGCACCTACAACCCGCTGCTGCCGAAGGACTCGGAAGACCGCGTGAAACTGGACGTCGAGAAGGTGATGGAGTGGATATCGAAGGGCGCCCAGCCTTCGGACCGCGTCGCCCGCTTCCTGGAGGCCGCCGGCGCCATGGAGAAGACCGAGCGCGCGAACATGAAGAAGGCCGAGCCGGGGCAGAAGGCGAAGGAACGCGCCAAGGAGAAGGCCGAGAAGGCCGCCGCCGCCGCCGAGGCCGCTGAAGCCCCGGCCGAAGAGGCCGCCGCCGAGTAATCGCGCGGCGCTTGGGCCAAGGCTCCGATGCCGGACCGGACCAAAACTGAACACGTTTGCGTCGGCGCAGTCGCCGGCGCTTTCGGCGTGCGCGGCGAGGTCCGGCTGAAAAGCTTCTGCGCCGAACCGGGCGCGATCGGCGATTACGGTCCACTGACCTCGGAGGACGGCGCGCGCAGCTGGACTGTGAAGGTCACCCGATCCGTGAAGAACGGCTTCGCCGCCCGGATGGGCGGCGTTGCGACGCGCGAACAGGCGGAGGCGCTGAAAGGGACGCGGCTCTACGCTCCGCGCGAACGCCTGCCAAACCTGCCAGACGACGAGTTCTACCACGCCGACCTTATCGGGCTGGAGGTTGTGGACGCGGGCGGCGTCAGGCTGGGCGAAGTGCGCTCGGTGCAGGAGTACGGCGCCGGCGATTTCCTTGAGATCGCGACGCCGGACCGCAAGACCGCGCTGCTGCCTTTCACGCGCGAAGCCGTGCCGACGGTGGACCTCGCGGCCGGACGTCTGATCGCCGACCCGCCCTCGGGCGTCTTCGGGAATGAGCAGGGCGATGAAGCCGACGAGGCGGAGGAGGCGTGATGGTCTCGCCGCCCAAATCCCCGCCGCAAAAATCCCACGGCCGACTCGCGGTCACCCCCTCTCGCCAGCCGCGCGTGCTGATGGAGGACACGCCACAGGTCGCCGGCGCCTGGCGCGCGCAGGTGCTGACCCTGTTCCCGGAGATGTTCCCCGGCCCTCTGGGCGGCTCTCTGTTGGGCAAGGCGCTGGATCAGGGGCTTTGGGCGCTCAACCCGATCGACATCCGCCGCTTCGCCGAGGGCAAGCACCGGACGGTCGATGACACCCCCGCAGGCGGCGGGCCGGGCATGGTGATGAAGCCGGACGTGGTCGGCCGGGCGCTGGATTTCTGCGCCGATACGCGCCCCCGGAGCGCCGACTGGCCAGTGATCTATCTCTCGCCCCGCGGCAAGCCCTTCGATCAGGCGATGGCGCTGCGATTGTCACAGGCGGACGGGATCACCATGCTTTGCGGCCGGTTCGAGGGCGTCGACCAGCGCGTTCTGGACGCCAGGCGTGTCCAGGAAGTCTCATTGGGCGATTTCGTCATGACGGGCGGAGAAATCGCAGCAATGGCGTTGATTGACGCGACGGTTCGCCTTATACCGCGCGTTCTCGGCAATCAGGCGTCCGCCGAGGAAGAGAGTTTCAGCGCGGGTCTTCTTGAAGCCCCGCACTACACACGACCCGCCGTCTGGGAAGGGCGCGAGATACCGGAGGTTCTCCTCTCCGGCCATCACGCGAAGATCGCCGAATGGCGACACGCCCAGGCGGAGGCGCTGACGAAGGAAAGACGTCCCGACCTCTGGCGGGCTCATGTCGCAAAGGCGGCCTCTGAGGACCCGACAGGAGAAGCAGAGCTCTCGGACGCGCATACATCCGCCCAAAGGCGGCCAGAGAAGGACTGAACCGATGAACCTGCTTCAGCAGCTTGAAGCCGAGCACCTCGCCGAGCTCGCCAAGGATATCCCTGATTTCGCCCCGGGCGACACCGTCCGCGTCGGCGTGAAGGTCACCGAGGGCACGCGCTCTCGCGTGCAGAATTACGAGGGCGTCTGCATCGCCCGCAAGGGCGGCTCGGGCCTCGGCGCCAGCTTCACCGTCCGCAAGATCAGCTTCGGCGAAGGTGTCGAGCGTATCTTCCCGCTCCACTCGCCCAGCATCGACTCGATCACCGTGGTCCGCCGCGGCAAGGTCCGCCGCGCCAAGCTCTACTACCTGCGCGACCGTCGCGGTAAGTCGGCCCGCATCGCCGAGAAGACCAACTACAAGGCGCTGGAAACCGACGCGCCGGAGGCCTCGGCCGAGTAATCGGCGCTTCGAACAAGGTTTTGCGCGGGCGGCCCTTCGGGCCGCCCGTTTGCGTTTCAACGGAACGTGAAAATCGAAGCGCGTGACGTTCGCCGCGATTCCGCCCATGCTGCCTGCGTGAACATCGGAACTGAACGAGGGCCGGGGCGCATGACTCTCCGCACCGGATTTCTGGCCTTGCTGCTGGCGGCGGCGCTGTCTTCGCCCGCCCGCGCCAATGGTTGCGAGCCCGCTTCGCCCTGCGAGATCGAGCTGCCGAACGGCGTCTATTATGTGGCCCTGCCTGAAGGCCCCGGTCCGCGCCCCGCCCTCGTCTTCCTGCATGGCTATGGCGGAACCGGGGCGGCGACCATTCGCGACAAGGAGTTAGTGCGAGAAGTCACCGGGCGCGGCTACGCCTTCCTGGCGCCCACAGGCCAACCGCGATCCGGCGGCCGCAGCGGCGCGACATGGAATTCCCGCGCCCAGGTCGGAAACGGCGAGCGCGACGATGTCGCTTTTCTCGCCAGCGTGTTCGACGACGCGGCGGAGCGGCTTGGCGTCGACCGCAGCCGCATTCTGCTGTCCGGCTTTTCGAGCGGCGGCATGATGGTCTGGCGCGCCGTGTGCGACGCGCCGGAGTCCGCGGCGGCCTATGCGCCCATCGCCGGGCTGATGTGGCGCCCCCTGCCCGAGACCTGCGCGGGTCCGGGCAAACTGCTTCATGTGCATGGCTGGGCCGACACGGTGGTGCCGATGGAGGGACGGACCGTGGGCAGCGGGATCACCCAGGGCGATCTTTTTGTCGGGCTGAACCTGCTCCGCGACGCTTTCGGCTGCGCTTCCGATCAGCCGGACGAGGCGTGGCTCCGGGATGCGTTCTGGCGTCGCGCATGGACCAACTGCGCGCCCGGCGCTCGTCTTGAATTCGCGCTGCATCCCGGCGGTCATTCGATCCCCAAAGGTTGGACCGACTTCGCCCTCGACTGGTTCGAAGCGATGACGGCGGAAGGAGAGGCGATCCGATGAGGTTGATTTTCGCAGCGATGATGGCGGCGGCCATCGCCGCATCCGCTCAGGCGCAAACAGCCTGCGGCGGCGATGTCCCGTGCGAGATCGAGACCGGCGTTTATCACGTCGCCCTGCCCGAGGCGCCCGAAGGCGCGCCGATGGTCGTGTGGCTGCACGGCTATGGCGGCGCGGGCTCGAAGGCGGTCGCCAATACGGGCTTCGCCAGCGGTTTCACCGGGCGCGGCTATGCGTTGATCGCCCCCGACGGGCTGAAATGGCATGGGCCGGAGTCCAAGACCGAATGGTCGGTGCGCGATGGCTATCCCGCCTATCCGCGCAACGATCAGGACTTCGTGCGCGCCGTGATCGACGACGCCGCATCCCGATTCCATCTCGACCGGAGCCGCGTGTTTCTGACCGGCTTCTCGCGCGGCGGGT
>QKHF01000066.1 GCA_003250135.1 Paracoccaceae bacterium
ATCGGTGACGCCTTCGAGCGCGTTCAGGAACAGCTCGGAATCGTCTGAATGGATCAGCGGAATGTTGTAATGGTCGCGGAACAGGCCCACGACCTCGTCCGCCTCGTTCATCCGCATCATGCCGGTGTCGACGAAGACGCAGGTCAGTTGGTCGCCAATCGCCTCGTGGATCAGCACGGCCGCGACCGAGCTGTCGACGCCGCCCGAGAGCCCGCAGATCACCTTGCCGTCGCCCACCTGTTCCCGGATCGCCTCGATCGCCTGATCCTTGTAGGCGGCCATGGTCCAGTCGCCGGAAAGACCCGCGATGTCGTACATGAAGTTGCGCAGCATCCGCGCGCCATTGGGCGTATGGTGGACCTCCGGGTGGAACTGCACCGCGTAGAACTTGCGCGCCTCGTCGGCGATGATGGCGAAGGGCGCGCCGTCCGATGCGCCCAGCACGCGGAACCCGTCGGGGATCGCGGTGACCCGGTCGCCGTGGCTCATCCAGACTTCCTCGACCCCGCCCTTGGGCGCCAGGCCGTCGAAAAACGAGGTGTCTTCCTTGAGCGTGACGAAGGCGCGGCCGAACTCTCGGTGATGCCCGCCCTCCACCTTGCCGCCCAATTGCTGGACCATCGCCTGCTGGCCGTAGCAGATGCCGAGCACCGGCACGCCCGCCTCGTAAACGCCTATCGGCGGCAGGGGCGCGTCCTCATCCGTCACGCTGCAGGGGCCGCCCGATAGGATGATCGCCTTCGGGCCGAAGCCCTCGATGAAGGCATTGTCGACGTTATTAAACGGGTGAATCTCGCAATAGATGTCGGCCTCACGCAGGCGCCGCGCGATCAGTTGCGTCACCTGGCTGCCGAAATCGATGATGAGCACGCGTTGGTGCTCAGCCGGAATCGAGTGAGTCATGAGGTGGGGCTGGTCCATGCGAAACCCTGCTGAAAAGCGAGGGCGGACGGTACTCAGCGCCGCGTCCTCTGTCCAGCCGTGCGCGCAGGCAAGCCACCCTCGGCGATCAGCGCTGCAAGAGCGAGAACATGACGCTCCGCCGAGTAATGCGCCGCGCCATCCTTGAGCGCCCGCCAGCACTCCTCTTCGATCTCTCGCAGGCGCGCCAGCAAAGCGTCCGAACCTGCGCGAGTCGAGGAGAGACCCGCCGCAAGCCGGGGAAGGTCACGCGCGCTCCGATACCGGGTTGCGCGCCAGCGGGCGGCCCGGGTCAGGGTAGGGGGGCGCTTGAAAGGTGTTTGCGCCGAGCGGGTTGGGATCGGGATCACCTGCGCGCCGGATTCGAACAGGGCTGACTTGGATTGAAACGTCATCTGGGGCTCCTCTGGTCAATGACCGGAGTCTGCCCGGACCGCACACGCTTTGCGCGAACTGTGACGCGGCGCGCGCTGCGGTTTCCAGCCGGTTAATTCGATGATGCATCGCAAAAGTTGGCCCTTCAGAAATAAGAGCCTCTTAACGATTCAATTTTAAGTCGAATTGAATCGAGTTGATTGGGAGGCCCCATGTTAGAAAAATCAGCCGAAATCCCGCACGAGCAGGTTGCGCGCGACGCGGCCCTCTATGTGGCGCATGTCGAGAACGGCGAGAGCCTGTCTGAGATCGGTCGCCGTCAGGGATGCGCGCCATCGACCGTGCTGCGCGCGGTCCGCCGCGTCGAGGATCGACGAGACGATCCCCTGTTTGAGCAATTCATAGTCGACCTCGGACGCCATGCGTCCTCCAACGCCTGCAACGACAATAAGGAGAGCCGGGTGAAGCCCATCACGGATAAGGCCTTGTCATAACGCGAGTTCGACCGCGAATGCCGCCGTCTTTTGCGGAAATTGGAAAATGAGAAGTTTTTTCTGCTGGTCGCCGACGGCGTCGAGAATGCCGGGGTTTTTTGCCCATCCAACAGTTTCGCCAGGCCGGTCGCCATGGCGCCGCGCGCGCTGTTGCTGGCGATGCTGTCGCATGACCTGATCTCACGCCGGCATACGCAAGGCCGCACCGCCCGGTACGGGATCACCGAGGCGGGGCGGGCTCGGTTGGTCCGGTTGACCGGGCGCGCGAGGGAGCGCGACGCCCCGCAGGATGGACCGAGCGCCTTCGCCAGCCAGCACCAGTTGGAGGGAGAAAGACGCTTTGTCGATGAGGATACAGGCAAGGCGACCACCCGGCGCGTCAATCTTGGAGAGACGCCCCTTGGCTGGCTGGCGCGCCGGAGAGGCTCAGACGGCGCCAGGTTCCTGACCCGCGCCGAAGTCGAAGCTGGTGAAAGGTTGCGTGACGATTTCGAACGCGCGCAAATCGGCCCGCGCGTCGCGCAGGACTGGTCGCGGTTCCTTGCGCCGTCAGACGGCGCGCCCGGCGCCCGGTCTCCCGCAATGGGGCCGGCGGATGCGCGCAAGCGATTCGCGGCGGCTTTGGAGGCGCTAGGACCGGGTCTGGCCGATGCTGCGCTGCGCGCATGCTGCTTTCTGGAGGGGCTGGAATCTACCGAAAGGCGTATGGGGTGGTCTGCGCGCTCCGGCAAAGTGGTTCTTAAGATCGCTCTGCAACGCCTTGTCGCACATTATGGTTTAGAGCCGACGAACAGCTAAAGAATAGCGCTTTAAACGCTCAACCGTGCACGAGACGGATTGTCGGAAACGGCGCGTCACACCTCTTTTTGGTGTGGCGCGTCGTCGCATTTGCGCCGCAATATGAAATATTGCATTGCACAAGAACATGTGAGTATTGTCCCGCGAGCAGATACAGGAGTGCGTCATGCTGAATTTCAAGTCGTTCACCGGCTCCAAAGAAGAGGGTGGTCCGATGGACGTCTCTTACTGGCTGAGCTTCTCGCCGATGGCGCCGTTGTTCGGCGTCAAGTACCGCTACGCGGAGATGTTCAAATTCGATCCGACTTTTGCGCCTAAGAAAGTCGAGCCGAAACCTGCCGCGAAGGCCCCGGCGAAGAAGGCGAAGCCTGCCGCCAAGGCTCCCGTGAAGAAGGCGGAGGCCCCGAAGGTCGAGACGGCCGAGCCGGTCAAGGTTGAACCGGTCAAGGTCGAGCCGATCGAGAAGCCGAAGCTGAAAGCCGAGAAGCCCGCCATCGTCGAGGTCAAGGTTGAGGAGGCGCCGGCCCCTGTCGAGGCGCCCGCCGTCACCGACCGCCCCGCCACCCTGTTCGACGCGCCGCCGGCGAAAGTCGACGACCTGAAGCTGATCAAGGGCGTTGGCCCGAAGCTTGAGGGCATGCTGAACGGTCTGGGCATCTACACCTTCGAGCAGATCGCCGGCTTCAGCCAGGCTGAGCTGCAGTGGGTCGATGACAACCTGACCAGCTTCAAGGGCCGTGCGTTCCGCGACGATTGGATCGCCCAGGCGAAAGACCTGATGGCGTAATCGACGCGTAAATCGCGCGAGGGACAGAAAAGGCGGCCTGACGGGCCGCCTTTTTCACGTTTGGAGCGACGTCAGCCGTTCGCCGCCGCGATGATCGCGCTGAAATCGCTCGCCTTCAGGCTGGCGCCGCCGACCAGACCCCCGTCGACATTGGAGACGGCGAATATCTCCGCCGCGTTGCCGGGTTTGACCGATCCGCCATAGAGGACGCGCATCCCGTCGCCCTCGGCGCCGAACCGTTTGATCAGCTCCGCGCGGATCGCGTCGTGCATCTCCGCAATGTCGTCCAGGCTCGGCGTGCGGCCGGTGCCGATGGCCCAGACAGGCTCATAGGCCACCACGGTGTCGGCTGCGGTGGCGCCGTCGGGCAGGGAGCCAGCTAGCTGGCCTGAGACGACCGCGAGCGCATCGCCCGCGTCGCGCTCGGCCTCGGTCTCGCCCAGACAGACGATGGCGATCAGCCCCGCCCGATGCGCGGCCTCCGCCTTGGCGCGCACCATTGCGTCATCCTCGCCATGATCGGCGCGGCGTTCGGAATGGCCGACGATTACGGCGATCGCGCCGGCTTCCGCCAGCATCTCGGCCGAGATGTCGCCGGTATGCGCGCCCGAGGCGTCGGAATGGCAGTCCTGCCCGCCCATCTTAATCGCTGAGCCTTGAGCCGCCGCCGCGAACCCGGCGATCAGCGTCGCAGGCGGGCAGAGGATCACGTCACAGGCCGAGGCGTCCACAGCCTTCAAGGCCTCCAACTCGGCGACGGATGCGGCTAGCCCGTTCATCTTCCAGTTTCCGGCGGCGATCTTGCGTCGGGCCATTGCGTCCTCGCTCTCAGTCTGTCTTCGCGGCCAGCGCGACGGCCAGCGACTTTCGCGCCCAGTCCAGCGCCTCATCGGGATCGTCCAATGCGCTGTCGGGCAGGCGCATCAGGCCGCCGATCCGGCGCGGGCCGTTCTTTGTGTCATAAACGAAAGCGTCCGACCCCGCAGCGTCGTATTCCGCCGCAAGGATCGGATCGGCTTTCATGAAGAACTGTTCGTCCGCGATGATCGCGAACATGACGCCCTCGGCGTAGAGACCCGCGCCGCCGAACATTCGCTTGGCGCTGATCGGACTCAGCCCGCCGAACAGGTCTTTCGCGTATTCGAGGGTTTCCTGGCTGACCGCCACGGGTCAGGCGTCGGCGTCCGCGTCGGCGAACTTGATCGACTCGCCGCAGCCGCAGGCGTCGACCACATTGGGGTTGTTGAACACGAAGCCGGATTCCAGCAGTGAGGTCTTGTAGTCGATCTCGGTGCCGAACAGGAACATCTGCGCCATCGGCGCGATCAGCACGCGGGCGCCGTCCTGCTCCACCACGGCGTCATGCTCGCCGACTTCCTCGGCGTATTCCATGACGTATTCCATGCCAGCGCAGCCGCCTTTCTTGACGCCGATCTTCAAGCCCTGCACGCGTCCTTCGGACGAGTCCATCAGCTTGCGGATCTGACGAACCGCAGAGGGGGTCATGGTGACGGGCTGTGCGCCCGGAAGGCCAAACATATCGCGCCTCAAATAAAGCCGAGTTCGAGCCGGGCCTCGTCCGAAAGCATCTCCATGCCCCAGGGCGGGTCCCAGACCAGCTGCACGTCGACCGTCTTCACGCCGGGCAGGGGCTCGATCGCGTCAGCCACCCAGCCAGGCATCTCTCCCGCAACCGGGCAGCCCGGCGCGGTCAGCGTCATCTTCACGCCGACATTGTTCTCGTCGTCGATCTTGATCTGATAGACGAGGCCAAGATCATAGATATTCACGGGAATTTCCGGGTCGTGCACGGTTCGGCACGCCTCGACGATCTCGTCGAACAGGGGATGATCCTCGCTCGACGGGCCGATCAGAGGCTCGCCCTCGACGGGCGCTCCAGTTTCCGTATCCGACTTGTGGGCGGCGTCCATGCGCTCTGCTCCAAACTCTACCGTTTGGGTCAGATATAAGTGACCGCGCAGGTCGGGTCCAGAAGCGGCGCTGTTATCTGGGAGATTGTTGCGTTATTGGAGGCGCCGCGCCGCTCGCAGGAGCGGCGTTTCTGATGCACGGCGGAGAACGGCATGACCTCGCGGTTCAGTTTCACCCTCAGCGCCACCGACGGCGCCGCGCGCACCGGCGTGATCTCCACACCGCGAGGAGAGATCAGAACGCCCGCTTTCATGCCGGTCGGCACGGCGGCGACGGTGAAGGCGATGCTGCCGGAGAACGTGCGTGAGACCGGCGCCGACATCATCCTCGGCAATACCTATCACCTGATGCTGCGGCCGGGGGCGGAGCGGGTGGCCAGGCTCGGCGGTCTGCACAAGTTCATGAACTGGAATCGGCCGATCCTGACCGACTCGGGCGGCTATCAGGTGATGAGCCTCGCTCAGCTTCGCAAGCTGACCGAAGACGGCGTGCGCTTCAAAAGCCATGTCGACGGGTCGGAGCACATGCTGACGCCGGAACGCTCGATGGAGATTCAGCGCCTGCTCGACTCCGACATCGTGATGGCCTTTGACGAGTGCACGCCGCATCCGGCGGAGGAAGGAGTGGCAGCGGACTCCATGCGCCTCTCGATGCGCTGGGCGCGTCGGTCGAGGGACGCGTTCGGGGACCGGCCTGGCTACGCGCTGTTCGGCATCCAGCAGGGTAATCTTTACAAGGACTTGCGCGAGGAATCGTCCACGGCGTTGAAGGAACTCGGGTTCGACGGCTACGCGCTCGGCGGGCTCGCGGTGGGCGGGGGGCAGGAGGGGATGTTCGGCGTGCTCGACTACGCGCCCGCGATGCTTCCCGCGGACAAGCCGCGCTATCTGATGGGCGTCGGCAAGCCGGACGACATCGTGGGTGCGGTCCAACGCGGCGTCGACATGTTTGATTGCGTGCTGCCGACCCGCTCAGGGCGAACCGCGCAGGCCTTCACCCGGCGGGGCGTTTTGAACATGAAGAACGCCCGCCATCAGGAGGATCCGCGGTCGCTGGACCCGGATTGCGCCTGCCCGACCTGCCGAAAGTACAGCCGCGCCTATCTGCACCACGTGTTCCGGGCGCAGGAGATGATCGCCGCCACGCTACTGACCTGGCACAACCTGCATTACTATCAGGAGCTTATGCAGGGCTTGCGCGACGCGATCTCGGCGCGCGCGCTGGATGCCTTCGTCGACGGGTTCCACGCCCAGCGGGCGGAAGGCGACCTACCGCCTCTCTGACGCCCGAAGCGGCCGCGAGGGCTGGACTGTATCCACGCCCAAGCCCTATAGTCCGCCCGCAAGTTCAATGGATGGGCGGTCTCATGCTCAAGCAAATCTTCACGTGGTGGAACGGCGAAACCATCGGCACGCGCCTCTACACGTCCCGCAAGGGCAAGAAAGTGGGCGAGGACGAGCATGGCAATACGTTCTACCAGACCGCCGACGGCGCCCGCCGCTGGGTGATCTACAACGGCGAGGCCGAGGCGTCCCGCGTCTCGCCCGACTGGCACGGCTGGCTGCATCACACTTATGACGCGCCGCCGACCGACGCTCCCTTGCCCCGCAAGTCGTGGGAGAAGGACCATATTCCGAATCTGACCGGCACGTCCGGCGCCTATCATCCCCCCGGCAGCGTGATGACGCCCGAGTCGCGCCCGCGGGTTGTCGGCGATTACGACGCCTGGTCTCCTGATAACTGAGTTCGTACATGTCAGCCGCTACTGAAAACGTCGCTGAGACCCTGGTCGGCGCCCTCGTTCTGGCGACCGCCATCGGCTTTGTCGTCTACACCGCGCAAGGCACCGATGTCGCCGTCGGCAGCGGCGAATACGCCGTTTCCGCCAACTTCCGCAAGGCCGACGGCCTGACCATCGGAGGCGACGTGCGCATCTCCGGCGTCAAGGTCGGCACCGTGACCTCGCTGACTCTCGACACGAAGACCTATAACGCGAAGGTCGGGTTCTCCATTCGCAACGACGTGGAGATCCCGACGGATTCCTCGGCGAGGATCGCGTCTGAAGGACTGCTGGGCGGCTCTTACGTCTCCATCGAGCCCGGCGCGGACGATCTGATGCTGGCGGACGGGGGCACGCTGACCTATACGCAGGGCTCCATCGACATTCTCGACCTGGTCGGCAAGGCGATCTCGGGCGGCGGCGGATGAAGCGTCGCCTTCGGCGGGCCATGGAGTTTGCGCATGAGTTTCAATCGCTTTGCCCGCCTGTTGGCCGCGCTCAGCTTCACCTTGGCGCCGTTGGCCGCAACCGCGCAGCAAGCGGGCGGGGACGCCCCGGTCAGCACAGAAACGCCCGCTGCTGAGGCGGACGAGACGCAAAGCCTTCAGTCCTCCGATACAGCGTTGCTGCGCGGGCTCGACAAGCTGACCGGCGCGACGGTCGAGTTCGAGGCGCCGGTCGGAGACGACTCGGCGTTTGAGCGTCTGCGCATCAAACTGGATGCGTGCCAGATTCGTGGGGCGGAACACGCCGCGTTCCTGCAGATCTTCGACAGCGCCCGGCCCGAGGGGCTGGATATGGTGTTTTCAGGCTGGATGTTCGCGTCGAGCCCGGCGCTGTCGGCGCTCGATCACCCGCGCTATGACGTCTGGCTGCAGAGCTGCAAGACTTCCTGAGGCGACGCGTCGTCCGGCAACGCGTGAAAATCGCCAATCCGATCCAGCGCGGTGGCGAGCTGCCGGTGGTAGGCCTTACGCGAAATCTCCGTCGCGCCAAGCCGGGCCAGATGCTCCGTCACGAACTGGGTGTCGAGCAGCGTGAAGCCGCCGAAATTCAGACGCGCGACCAGATGGACCAGCGCCACTTTCGAGGCGTCCGCGATCGTGCTGAACATGCTTTCGCCGAAGAACGCCGAGCCGAGCCGGACGCCATAGAGTCCGCCGACCAGCGCACCGTCTTTCCAAACCTCCACCGAATGGGCGAAGCCGAGTTCATGCAGTTCCGTGAACAGCTTGCGGATCTCGGCGTTGATCCAGGTCGATTCGCGCCCGGCGCAGCCTTCCACCACTCCGGCGAAATCCTGATCGTGCGTGACGCGGAACTCGCCCTTCAGCACGCGCTTCTTTAGCGAGCGGGGGATGTGCAAGGCGTTCAACGGCAGTACGCCGCGCGTTTTCGGATCGACCCAGAAAACGCTTTTCGCCTCCGCGCTGTCGGCCATGGGAAAGACGCCAGCGGCGTAGGCCCGCAGGATCAGATGCGGCGTGAGTTCAAAATCGTCCTGGCGGCGAGACATCTTCTAAATTCGCGCTCTACCTCTCGAAGGCGGAAACCACCCTCCATGAAAAGGTAGAGCAAGCAAGCCGCGGCGCCAATGGTGGGATTGCCGGCCCGGCCCGGTTCAGTTGCGAGCCAGCCAGCGCTCCAGCCAGTGAATGTGATAGTCCCCGTTCAGGACGTCAGGGTCCTTCAGAAGCTTGTTGAAGAGCGGCGCGGTGTTGTCCACGCCATCGACTACAAGCTCGCTCAGCGCGCGTTCCAGCCGCCGAATGCATTTGCGACGGTTCTCGGCGTGCACGATCAGCTTTCCGATCAGGCTGTCGTAATGCGGCGGGATCGAATAGCCCTGATAGATTGCGCTATCCATGCGCACGCCCAGACCGCCCGGCGCGTGATAGCCGGTCACCTTGCCCGGCGACGGGATGAAGGTCTTCGCGTTCTCGGCGTTGATGCGGCACTCGATTGCGTGGCCGCGCGGGATCATGTCTTCCTGCTTCAGGTCCAGCTTCTTGCCGGACGCGACCTTGATCTGCTCCAGCACAAGATCCACGCCGTAGACAGCCTCAGTCACCGGATGCTCCACCTGCAAGCGGGTGTTCATCTCGATGAAGAAGAACTCGCCGTTCTCATAGAGGAACTCGATGGTGCCGACGCCGCGATACTTCAGATCGCGCATCGCCTGCGCGCAGATCTCGCCGATTTCCGACCGGGTCTTCTGGTCGATGACGGGCGAGGGGGCCTCCTCCAGCACCTTCTGATGCCGGCGCTGCAGCGAGCAGTCGCGTTCTCCCAGATGCACGGCGTTGCCCTGACCGTCGGCCAGGATCTGCACCTCGATATGGCGAGGCAGCGAGAGGTATTTCTCTATGTAGACGGCGTCGTCGCCGAAGGCCGCCTTGGATTCCGAGCGCGCCGTGCGGAAGGCGGTCTCCATCTCCTCATCCGAGGAGGCGACCTTCATGCCGCGTCCGCCGCCGCCGGCCGCCGCCTTGACGATGACGGGATAGCCGATCTCTTCGCCGATCCGCTTGGCCTCCTCGACCGACTCGACCGCGCCGTCCGAGCCGGGGACGCAGGGCACGCCGAGGCGGATCATCGATTCCTTGGCGGCGATCTTGTCGCCCATGATTCGAATGTGATCCGCAGTCGGGCCGATGAAGGCGATCTTATGCTCTTCGACGATCTGCGCGAAATTCGCGTTCTCGGACAGGAATCCATAGCCCGGATGCACGGCTTCGGCGCCGGTCAACTCGCAGGCGGTTATGATCGCGGGAACGTTCAGATAGCTTTGCGTCGCGGGCGGCGGGCCAATGCAGACGCTCTCATTCGCCAGGCGCACATGCATCGCGTCCGCGTCGGCCGTGGAGTGCACGGCCACCGTCTTGATGCCCAGCTCCCGGCAGGCGCGATGAATGCGAAGCGCGATCTCGCCGCGGTTAGCGATCAGGACTTTGTTGAACATCGGTTCGACCCCGTCCCGCGCTTATTCGATGATCATCAGAGGCGTGCCGAACTCGACCGGCTGCTGATTGTCGACGAGAATTTGCTTGATCGTCCCGCTCTTGGGCGAGGGGATCTGGTTCATGGTCTTCATCGCCTCGACGATCAGAAGGGTCTGACCTTCCTTCACCGAGTCGCCGACGTTGACGAAATTGTCCGCGCCCGGCTCAGGCGACAGATAAGCTGTTCCGACCATCGGCGAGGTCACAGCGCCGGGATGATGCGCGGGATCGGCTGCGGCCGGAGCGGCCTCAGCCGCCGCAACGGGCGCAGCCAAGGCTGGCGCGGCCGCCATCGGCGCCTGCATCGCCATGACAGGCGCCGGCGCCGCAGCGGCGGCCTGCGCCGCATAGTAGCGCGTCACCCGAACCTTGAGCTCGTCATCTTCGCCGAACTCGCGCTCGACTTCGATCTCCGCCAGCTCCTGCTCTTTGACCAGTGCCGCCAGCGCAGTGATGAACGCGACGTCATTGTCGAAGGATTTGCCCATTACCCCAGTCCCTTCGCGATTGTTAGTGATGTGACGGAACAGCCGCCAGATCGCGTGAACTGGGGTTATACTGCGCTAGAGGGGCTGTGAGAAGCCATAGAGCCCCAGACGCCGAGGGTCAGTTCGCCGCAATCGCTCTTTGCTGGGCCACAATCTGGGCCATTGTCGACGCTTCGACATAGCCGGGAACGATCTGCTCTCCGATAATGAAGGAGGGCGTTCCGGAGATGCCCAGCTGCTCCGCAAGAGCGTAGGTGCGATCGATCCGCGCCTGCAGTTCAGGGTCCTCCATCGCCTCGTCGAGATCGTCCGCATCCAGCCCGACGCGGGCGGCTGTTCGGAGGATCATCTCCTTGCTCATCGCGCCGCCCTGAGTCATCAGCGCGTCATTGAACGCGAAGTAATGCTCGCCATCATCCTGCTCCAGCGCCGCCAGCGCGGCCTTGGCCGCCAGAACGGAGTCCGGACCCAGGATCGGGAATTCCTTTATCACGTAGCGGATGTTCGGGTCGTCTTTCAGTAACTGCCGAACTTGGGGATGCGCGCGCTTGCAGTAGCCGCAGCGATAGTCGGAAAACTCGACCATGGTGATGTCGCCATCAGGGTTTCCGCCGACGAACGAATATCCGTCGTTCCGAATTTCGTCTCCCAGGCGCTCCATGACCTGACGACGTCGGTCCTCATCCTCCAGGCGACGACGCTCCTCCAGCACTCGCATCGCCTCGATGATGACTTCGGGGTGGTCGAGAATATAACGGCGAACCTCGGCGCCGATCGCCTCGGATTGCTCCGCCGTGAACACGTCCTGGGCGGTGGCTGTCGGCGGGGATGCGACGCCGAGCAGCGCGACGCCCGCAAGGACGACACATAGCAATTTCAGACGCGCGATACGCAACACTGACATGGTTCTTCTCCTAAACAGAAAGCTCGCCCACGGCGCGCCCGTCATTTGTCCTTCTTCGCGGCCTCGCTGACCCGCAGAATGTCCTGCGCCCGCAACCAGGCCGGGCCGCCTTCAAGCAGGGACGGCAAGGCCCGGCGCGCGAAGCGTTCCGCTTCCTCCATGGACCCACTTAGCGCGTAACGCTCGGCCGTCACAAGCGAGGCCATCGCCGGTTGCCCGTCTGCCGCGTAGGCCTGCGCCAGCGTCTGCCGAACCCCCGTATCGGCGGGGTCGCCGGCGGCGGCGCGCTCCAGCACGCGCAGGGCTTCCTTCTCCTTCCCGGGCTCGCCGGTCGCCAGAAGCGCCTTGCCGTAACCCGCGGCGATCAGAGTCTCATTCGGCGCGAGGTTAAGCGCGGCGCCGTACTTGACGGCGGCGTCCTGCGCCCGGCCGACCTCCAGCATGAATTGCCCCGCCAGTTCGAGATAAAAGGGATCATCCGGGCGAAGCGCCAGCAGGCGGTCGACCTCGGCCATGGACTTGGCGCGATCCGGCAGGCGGTGATAGGCGACCGCACGTTTCAGCGTCGCGATTTCGCCGTCCTGGTCATCGACGCGCTGAAGGACGAGGGAGGGTGGATCGATGAACGCCTCCAGCTTGGCGCGCATCCTGTCGTGCCAGTAACGCAGATCGTCCGACACCTGTTCGCCTTTCGCCGGGCTTTGGGCGACCCGGTCGGCGACGAAACTGTACCTTTCCGAGCTGAGCGGGTGAGTGCGCAAATAGGGGTCCTGGCTTTGCGTCGAGAAGAACTCCTGACCCCGGACGATGTTCAAGACCTCCAGCATGCCCGATGGATCAACGCCGGCCTTCTCCATGAAGGTGAGCGCAGCCTGATCCGCCGAGGCCTCCTCGCCTCGGGAATAGGCCAAGAGAGCCCGCGTCGCCGTCGACTGCCCCAGCGAGTACGCGCCCACCGCAGCTCCGCCCGACCCCGCCACCGCAGCGGCCGAGGCCGCCAGGATCGACGCGATCATCGCCGGACCGGCGAGGTTTTCCGAGACGATCTTGCGGCGCGCCAGATGATTGCCGGTGATATGTCCGGTTTCGTGCGCGATGACAGAGATCAGCCCCTCGGGCGTCTTCACCTGATCGAGGAGACCGGTGAACAGAAAGATATTCGCGCCGCCCGCCACGAAGGCGTTAAAGGACGGATCCTGCACGATGTAGAGCGTCACCGCGTTTTCGCCCAAACCGGCGCTCTTGAAGATTTCCGCAGTGAGCAGCTTCAGGGTGCGTTCGATTTCAGCGTCGCGAATGAAGGTGAGCGCCGAGGAGGGAAGCGCCGCCATCGACAGCGCCGCCGAAAGCGCGATGACCGCGACGCTCCTTCGCGCCAGGCTTCGCACCGCTTGGGCCGCTTTGATGGCGAATCTCATTCGCTCTGTTCCTCCGTTCCGCCGCGCGGCGGCCTTGTTGTTTTTCACGCCGCAGGCTTGACCCAGTGCGGCGCGCCCGCTCTATGCGGCGGCGCGGACCGGTGTCCGTCCTGTATAAGGGTCGCTGGATATGAAGATTTCAAGGCGCAGCGTCGTCGATCCGTTCATTGTGATGGATGTGATGGAGGCCGCCCGGCGGCGGGAGGCCGCTGGCGCCGACGTGATCCACATGGAGGTGGGCCAGCCCGGAACACCGGCCCCGCGCCTAGCCATCGAGGCGCTTGAGCGGAGTTTGCGGGACAATCCGCTGGGCTACACGGTGGCGCTGGGCTCTCCTGCGCTGCGAGAGCGCATCTCCCGCCTCTATCGCGACTGGCACGGTCTGGACATTCCCGCCGAGCGCATCGTGATCACCACCGGCTCCTCCGCCGGGTTCCTGCTCGCGTTCCTGTCGCTGTTCGACGCGGGGGATCAGGTGGCCATCGCCGATCCCGGCTATCCCAGCTATCGCAATATCCTGAAAGGGCTGGACCTGAAGCCGGTGCGGATCGAATGCGGCCCGAACAGTCGGTTTCAACCCACGCCAGGCTTGCTCGAATCCGTAGAGGCCGAGGGCGGGCCGGTCCAGGGGCTGCTCGTGGCCAGCCCCGCCAATCCAACCGGAACAATGCTGGACGCCAGCGAGTTGAAGGCGCTTTCGGACGCCTGCGCGGCGCGGGGCGCGGCCTTCATCTCGGACGAGATTTATCACGGGATTTCATATGGCGGGCGGGCGCATACGGCGCTTGAGGTGACGGACGACGTGTTCGTCGTCAACAGCTTCTCCAAGTACTTCTCCATGACCGGCTGGCGCGTCGGCTGGCTGGTGGTTCCCGAGACGCATCTCCGCACGGTCGAGCGACTGGCGCAGAACTTCTTCATCTGCGCGCCGAACGCCAGTCAGGTCGTCGCGCTTGGGGCTTTGGAGGCCGAAGAGGAGCTGGAGGCCAATGTCGCCGTCTACGCGAAGAATCGCGAGATCTTGCTGGAGGAATTGCCGAAGGCGGGTTTCAGGGACTTCGCCCCTTGCGATGGCGCGTTTTACCTCTACGCCGACATTTCCGGGATGACAGATGATTCCCGCGCCTTTTGCGAGCGCATGCTGGCAGAAGCCGGAGTGGCGGCGACGCCGGGGCATGACTTCGATCCGGTGCGGGGCGATCGGACCATGCGCTTTTCCTTCGCACGGTCGACGTCGGAGATCATCGAGGGGGCGAAGCGCCTGAAGGACTGGCGGCGCTGAAATGAAACGGGCGGCCAACTTGGCCGCCCATCGAAGTCTTTGAATGATCGCGCCGCTCAGCCGCGGCCGATGTTCCACCAACCGGTGCGTTTCGGCTCAGGCGGGGCGGACTCGACCGGCTCTGGAGTGACCTCTTCCTCGACCTCCTCCTCAGCGGAGGGCTCGTCTTCGATGTCGGGCTCCGACTCGACAGCCTCCGCCTGGATCTCCGTCTCGGCCTCAGCCTGATCCTCAGCCTCAGCACTAGCCTCGGGCGTCGCCCCATCGGCGTCATCGGCCGCCGTCTCCGAAGCAGCAGGCGCTTCGCTGTCCGCCTTGGCGTCTGCCGACAACGGCGGCGCGACCTCGATGCTGGACTCAGAAGCGGCCTCGACCGACAGGCCGAACGGCCCATCCTCTGTCACAGCCAGCCGCTCGACATCGGCGGCCTTCACGGTCTCGGAGACATCCTCGGCGGTGTCGTCGCTGTCGTCGCCGTCATCCGTCGAGTCGTCTTCATCCGACGTCTCGCCGTCCGACTGCTGCGCGGTCTTGCGGCGACCGCCACGGCGGCCACGACGGCGTCGACGTTTCTTGCCACCGCCCTCGGAACGGTCCTCGGCCTCCTCAGTCGGCGCAGACGTCTCCGCGGTTTCCTCTTCCGCCTCGTCCTCCACGTCCATCAGTTCGGGCGCGGCGGTGACGGCCTCGATCGTCGGCGCGTTCTCAGGCCGTTCGGCGTTCGTGCGCTCGATGATGAACTCCGTGCCGATGCGCGAGGCTTCGCCCTCAACCTCGACCCGCACGCCATAGCGGCTTTCGATCTGCAGGATGTTGTCGCGCTTCTTGTTGACGATGTAGTTCGCCACAGGAACCGGCGCGACCACCTTGAGGCCGCTGGAGCGCCGCTTCACGCCTTCCTCCTCCAACTGGCGCAGGATCGACAGCGCTAGGCTGTCCTCGGACCGCACGATGCCCTGGCCATGGCAATGCGGACAGGGGGCCGTCGTCGCCTCCAGCATGCCGGGACGCAGGCGCTGACGCGACATCTCCAACAGGCCGAAGCCCGAGATGCGGCCGACCTGCAGCCGGGCCCGGTCGTGCTTCAGCCGCTCCTTGAACCGCTTCTCGACCGCACGGTTGTTCTTCGACTCCTCCATGTCGATGAAGTCGATGACGATCAGACCGGCGAGGTCCCGCAGCCGCAACTGGCGCGCCACTTCGTCCGCGGCCTCCAGATTGGTCTTGAGCGCCGTGTTCTCGATCGAGCTTTCCTTGGTGGCGCGGCCCGAGTTCACGTCGATCGCGACCAGCGCTTCGGTCACGCCGATCACGATGTAGCCGCCCGACCGAAGTTGCACGACCGGATTGAACATCGAGTTCAGATAGGCCTCCACCTGATGGCGGATGAAGAGCGGTGTCTGATCGCGATAGGGCTGCACGTTCTTCGCATGCGAAGGCATGAGCATCTTCATGTAGTCCTTCGCTTCGCGATACCCGGCCTCGCCTTCGACCAGAACCGCGGTGATCTCCTTCGAATAGAGATCGCGGATCGAGCGCTTGATGAGGCTGCCTTCCTCATAGATCAGGGTCGGCGCGACCGACTTCAGCGTCATGTCTCGCACCAGATCCCACTGGCGAAGCAGGAAGTCGTAATCGCGCTTGATCTCGGACTTGGTGCGCTCGGCCCCGGCGGTGCGCACGATCAGGCCCATGCCCTTCGGCACGTCGAGCCCGTTGGCGATCTCCTTGAGGCGTTTGCGGTCGGTCGCGTTGGTGATCTTGCGGCTGATCCCGCCGCCGCGCGCCGTGTTCGGCATCAATACGCAATAGCGGCCGGCGATGGAGATATAGGTGGTCAGAGCCGCGCCCTTGTTGCCGCGCTCTTCCTTGACGACCTGCACCAGCAGGATCTGGCGGCGCTTTATGACCTCCTGGATCTTGTAGCGACGCACGGGACGGCGGCGGGGACGGACTTCCTCTTCGACGTCGTCGGCGCCGACGGACTCGATGGGCTCCTCTTCGTCCGAGGCTTCATCATCCTCATCATCCGAGTCGTCGTCCTCGTCGTCTTCACCGTCGTCGCCATCGTCTTCATCATCGGAGACGCGGTCGGTTTCCGCCTCGTCGGATGCGGCCTCCAAACTGTCCGGCGATTCATCGTATTCACCCGACGGCGCATCTGCGTCTTCCTCAGGCGCGTCGGCGGTCAGCGTGGCGTCCTTTTCAGTCCCGGTATCCTCGGCGATGGAGCGGGGGGAGCCGTTGGCGTCGTCCTCAGACTCGTCTTCCGAGGCGTCCTCGTCCTGCGGGCTTTCTTCGGCGGCGTCCGGCGCGTCCGCGACGGCTGCATCGACCGCAACAGATTCTTCGGCGGTCGCCTCGATGTCGGCGGCGTCCTGATCGGGTTCGGAAGCTGCGTCTTCCGCGGCTGGCTCCGCCACAACGACTTCGTCCGCCGACGCGGTCTCAGAATCGGCGCCGGCGTCTTCAGCCGCGGCTTCGGTTTCTGGCGCAGGCTGGTCGTCCGCGCTCGCTTCGTCCTCGCTTGAGAACTCCGTCTCGCTCTCGGCGCTCGCCTCGATTTCGTTCGCGCCTTTTTTCTTCCGGCGGCGAGAGCGGGAGCGCGACCGGCGCTTCCGGCTCGAGCCTTTCTTGCCAGACTCGGATTCGTCCTGCTCGTCCTCTTCGACCGCTTCGGCCTCAGCCGCGGCCTCTGCGGCCAGCAGGGCTTCGCGATCCGCGACCGGGATCTGATAGTAGTCGGGATGGATTTCCGAGAACGCGAGGAAGCCATGGCGGTTGCCGCCATAGTCCACGAACGCCGCCTGAAGCGACGGTTCAACGCGCGTGACTTTCGCCAGATATATGTTTCCCGCGAGTTGCCGCTTGTTCAGCGACTCGAAATCGAACTCCTCTACGCGGGACCCGTCCACCACCACGACCCGGGTCTCTTCCGGGTGCGTGGCGTCGATAAGCATTTTCTTCGCCATGAATCTCTACTTCGGCCACACCCCGGCGGCGCGCTTGGGCGCGGCGGGAGCATGGTCGATATCTTTTGGGCAGGGCCGGGCGCGTCCGCACGGCGCGCGGGCGGAGCGAAGCTCCACTCGTCGCGCGATCCTCGTCGTTCGGAGGCCAGGGCCATCGTCATTTCACCTTCCGCGCTTTGCGGCGAACGGGACATCGCCGCCAAAGCGCGCATTGCTTTTGCAGGGTCGCAGTGCGGCCCCTTTCGTTCGGGCGGCCGGGGGGCTGATCCCTCTCCGGCGCGCATACGCCATATCGGCGAATTCTCGAATTGCGGTTGAGCGCATTGGCCCGGGCGATTCGCCTGAGGGCGCGCGCTTCGCGCAACAATCGCATACTATGCAGGCCGCATCGCGATTGCCAATTGGATTTTAGGGCGTTAGCCGGTTTATACTGATTTGGCCGATAGATAGGCGCGGGTTTTACAGGCGCGTCAAAACAATAACAGATCGGTTGTGTGTTTGTTGGGGTAGGGCGAGGCGAGCGAATGGGCGAGAGCAGGGGCGTGCTTCGGCGCGCCGCTTGGATTCCAACGGCTCTTCTTGTGGCGTTTGCGTCTGTCGTCGCGATTCTCGCGCCGACGCTTGAGGCGCGCGCGGCCGATGCGCTCGACCTGAGGTTTGGCCGGCATGAGGGCGATCAGCGCATCGTGCTGGAACTCTCCGAGCCTGCGCCCCACCGGATTTTCACGCTCGAAAACCCTTACCGCGTCGTCATCGATCTGCCGGAGTTGAACTGGAGGTTCTCCGCGCCCAAGCCGCCAGAGGGCGTGGTCAAGGCGGTTCGCTTCGGGCTCTTTCAGCCGGGACGGTCCCGCATGGTGCTGGACCTCTCCCGACCGGCGCGGGTGACGCAGGCGTTCACGCTTGAGGCGGGCGGCGGACGGCCTGCGCGTCTGGTGATCGACCTTTCCGGGCAGGACGCATCGTCGTTTTCGCAAGCGGCGGGGTGGCCGAGCGACGCCAAACTCGTGGCCGGTCCGCCGACGCCGCGGCCGAAGCCGGTCAGCATCGGCGGGCCGCGACCGCTCGTGATCGCGCTCGATCCCGGTCATGGCGGCGTCGACCCGGGCGCGATGCGCCACGGCGTGATCGAGAAGACTCTGGCTTTGCGGTTCGCCCGCCTCCTGAAGAAAGAGTTGGAGCTGACCGGACGCTATCAGGTCATCATGACCCGCGATTCCGACGTCTATGTGCCGCTCCGCGAAAGGGTCGAACGCGCCCGGCGCGCGCGGGCCGATCTGTTCATTTCGCTTCACGCCGATGCGGTGGAGGTGGGCGACGCGCATGGCGCCTCAGTCTACACGCTGTCGGACGAGGCTTCGGACCATGAGGCGGCCGAACTTGCGGCTCAGGAGAATCTGTCTGACGTGATCGCCGGCGTGCGCCTAAACAATGAGGACGACGTCGTCGCTCGCGTGCTGATCGACCTTGCGCAGAACGAGACCATGATCGAATCGCGTCGCTTCGCCGCGACGCTGGTGCATCAGCTGGACAAGAGCGTGGGGGTGCTGAAGACGCG
>QKHF01000295.1 GCA_003250135.1 Paracoccaceae bacterium
CGCCGCTGGTCTTCAGCGTCGCGTGCGGCGCGTCCCGCCACAGCAGGTCGAAATTGGGCGTCGCCGCCTGAGCGACTGCATTGTTCTCAGTGGAGGGGTTCAGGCCCCACCCGTCCAGGATGCAAAGCACGACGGGTTTCGGCGCGTTGCTGGGTTGGTCCGCCATTCTGGTCCCGGGAAACTGCTCAGGTTTCGCGGACATTAAGCCGCCCGTCCGAAAGGGTCCAGTGGCAGTCCGGGCAGGGCGGCGCCTAGTCCCTGTGATAGGGGCTTCCGGAGAGGATCGAGGCGGCGCGGTAAAGCTGCTCGGCCAGCATCACGCGGGCCAGCATGTGCGGCCAGACCATCTTGCCGAGCGACAGCTTCACGTCGGCGCGGTCCAGCGCCGCGCGCCCATGGCCGTCCGCGCCGCCGATCAGCAGGCAGGCCTCGGGCCGGCCTTCGTCGCGCAGGCGCGCCATCAGGTCGGCGAAGTCGCGGGAGGAGAGGGTCTTGCCGCGCTCGTCCAGCGCGATGACGGCGGCGCCTGCGGGGACGTGAGAGAGGAGCAGGTCAGCCTCGGCGTCGCGGCCCCGGCGGCGCTTGTCCTCCACCTCCACCACGCGCGCAGGCCCCAGCGCCAGCGGGCGGCCCGTGGCGTCGAAGCGGGTCAGATAGTCGTCGATAAGAACTTTCTCGGGGCCGCCCCTAAGACGGCCCACAGCGAGAACGGATAGTTTCAACGCGGCTTACGGCCGGGCGGTCAGGCCGAGCCGACGGTCCTTGCGTTAAGGTCCGGCGTGGTCATCCACATCTTCTCAAGCTGATAGAAGTCGCGGACCTCGGGGCGGAACACGTGGACGATCACGTCGCCCGCGTCGATCAGCACCCAGTCGCCGGCCTCCTTGCCCTCGACGCGCGCCGAACGGCCCGCCGCCTTGATGCGCTCGACCAGCTTGTCGGAGATCGCCGTCACCTGCCGCGCAGACCGACCCGAGGCGACGACCATGTGGTCGGCGATCGAGGACTTGCCGCGCAGATCGATTGGCGAGACCTCTTCGGCCTTGTCCTGATCCAGCGAGTCGAGGATGAGGGAGAGGAGAGCTTTGCTCTCGGTTGCGTCGGACGTCCCGGCGGCGATGGCCGGGCTCTCGACGGTTTGAGCGGACGCGCCGCTCACCTGCGTTCGGTCTGTCAGAGTATGGGTCCTCCTTTGAGGCGGGGGAGCCATGGAACGCGAATGAGGCTCCGATCCGCCAGTGCAATGCACCATATGGTATGGCGATGACGAAATTTTAACAAGCGGCGGCGAGATGCGGGCCATGCAGGCCCGCGCCCGGTCGTTGCGGTTCGGCGACAGTCTTGCGCGGCGGGGCCGGTCAGAGCTTCCCGCGCACCAGCTTCTCGTAGTCCTCGGCGATGGAGCGGGTCAGCGCGCCGACCTCAAAGGTGTACTCGCCTATCTGGCCGACGGGGGTGACCTCGGCGGCGGTGCCGGTCAGCCAGCACTGCTCGAAGCCCTCCATCTCGGCCGGCTCGATGTAACGCTCGTTCACCTCGACGCCGCGCTCCTTCAGCATGCCGATGACCGTCTGCCGGGTGATGCCGTTCAGGATGCAGTCAGGCTTGGGCGTGTGCACCGCGCCGTCCTTGACGAAGAACACATTGGCGCCGGTCGCCTCGGCCACGTAACCGCGGTAGTCGAACATCAGCGCGTCCGAGCAGCCCTTCGATTCAGCCGCATGCTTGGACATGGTGCAGATCATGTAGAGACCGGCGGCCTTGGCGTGGCAGGGGATCGTCTCCGGGCTCGGGCGCTTCCATTTCGAGATGTCGAGCTTCGCGCCCTTCATCTTGGCGTCGCCGTAATAGGCGCCCCAGCCCCAGGTGGCGACCGCCATCCGGACCGGGTTCCGAAGCGAGGAGACGCCCATGTCAGGGCCGGCGCCGCGCCAGGCGATGGCGCGCACATAGGCGTCCGACAGGCCGTTGGCCTTCAGGGTCTCGGCCTTGGCGGCTTCGATCTGGTCGACCGTCCACGGGATCGGCATGTCCAGCGCCGCGCCCGAGGCGCGAAGGCGCTCGGAATGTTCGCGGCTCTTGAAGATGACGCCTTCATAGGCGCGCTCTCCCTCGAACACGGCCGAGGCGTAATGCATGGCGTGGGTCAAAATGTGGATGTTCGCGCTCCGCCACTCGACGAGTTCGCCATCCATCCAGATCCAACCGTCGCGGTCGTCGTAACCCGCATCCGCCATGCCCTTCGCTCCTACCCCGGTCGCGCTGATCCCCTCAGGCGCGCGACTCAATCTGTCAAAAAAACCGCGACTCACGACATGAAGCTGCGCGTCGCAGGATGGCCGGGTAACATTCCGCTTGAGGTATGTCAACAACACTGACATAAACTGTGATCAGGCGACGCAGCAATGCTAGGGAGGCGGCGATGAGCGCGAGCGGATTGGGCGAGGTGCGCAGGCCCTCGGCCCGAGGCGACCAGCTTTTGTTCCTGACCGATGAACAATTGCGTCAGGGCATAGAGCTGATGTTCTTCGCCTATCGCGATTTCACCTCCGATCCGGACCGGATTCTGGAGGATTACGCCTATGGCCGCGCGCATCACCGGGCGATCCACTTCATCAATCGCCGCCCCGGCGTCACGGTGGCGGGGCTTCTGGATATCCTCGGGGTCACCAAGCAATCGCTCAACCGGGTGCTGCGCCAGCTGATCGAGGACGGGCTGGTGACGCAGGAGGTGGGCGCACGCGACCGCCGCCAGCGACATCTGCACCTGACCGAGGCGGGCCGTGATTTGGAACGGCGCCTGAGCGAGCCGCAACGCGCCCGGGTGCGCCGCGCCTACAGCGAGGCCGGGCCCGAGGCGGTCAGCGGCTTTCGCAAGGTGCTGGAGCAGATGATCGATGAGCGCGTCCGCAAGGAGGTTCTGGGGCTTGTCGGCGGCGGGCGCGGGCCCGAGGGCGAGGGATCCGGAGGCGCGTGATGCTGGGCGATGGCGAAAACGGCCAGACCGCCGCGCATCTGCTGGTCGTCGACGATGACGAGCGCATCCGCACGCTGCTGACGAAGTTCCTCGCCCGAAACGGATTCATGGTCTCCGCCGCGCGCGACGCCGCCCACGCCCGCCGTCTGATCGACGGGCTGGTCTTCGACCTTCTGATTGTCGACGTGATGATGCCTGGAGAGGACGGGTTTTCGCTGACCCGCGCCCTGCGTGAGCAGATCGACACCCCTGTGCTGCTGCTGACGGCGCGCGGCGAGGCGGAGGACCGGATCACCGGGCTGGAGGCGGGCGCCGACGATTATCTGGCGAAGCCGTTCGAACCGCGCGAATTGTTGCTGCGCGTCTCGGCCATCCTGCGCCGGGCCGCGCCGGTTCAGGAAAAGCCCGGCCCGCCCCAGACCCTGACTTTGGGCGAGGTGCGCTACGATGTCGGGCGCAGCGAGCTGTGGCGCGGCGAAGATCTGGTGCGCCTGACCACCAGCGAGTCCACCCTGATGCGCGCCTTCGCGCGGCATCCGAACGAGGCGCTGTCGCGCGAGGCGCTGGTCGCCGAACTGGGCGGCGCGGGCACAACGCAGGAGCGCGCCGTGGACGTGCAGATCACGCGGCTCCGGCGCAAGATCGAGGCGGACCCGCGAAACCCGCGGTATTTGCAGACCGTGCGCGGCTCGGGCTACATGCTGACGCCGGATTGAGGAGCGGAACGAACCGCGCGCCTGCTCGACTTTGGATGACGCGCCGACCCGACCTCGCTACTGTCGCGCCATGACCACCGTTCTTCTCACCCATCCCGCCTGCCTTGAGCACGTCACGCCCTATGGCCACCCGGAGCGGGTGGACCGCCTGAAGGCCATTCTGGCCGCGCTGAAAGACCCGGATTTCGACGCGCTCGACCGGCGGGAGGCGCCGCGCGCCCCGGATGAAGCGATCCTGCGCGCCCACGACGCCGACTATCTGGCGGAGATCAAGGCGGTCGCGCCGGAGAAGGGCATGGTGGCGCTCGACGCCGACACCTCGATGAGCCCCGGCTCGCTGGAGGCGGCCTATCGCGCCGCGGGCGCCGTGGTCGAGGGGGTCGACCTGTTGATGTCCGGCGCGGCCGGAAACGTGTTCTGCGCCATCCGCCCGCCCGGCCACCATGCGGAGCGGGATCGGGCTATGGGATTCTGCCTGTTCTCGAACGCGGCCATCGCCGCCCTCCACGCCGTGGAGGCGCACGGGCTGAACCGGGTCGCGATCATGGATTTCGACGTGCATCACGGCAACGGCTCGCAGCACATCCTGCAGGCCGAACCGCGGGTCATGTACACGTCGACCCACCAGTGGCCGCTCTATCCGGGGACCGGCGCGGCGCGGGAGACCGGCGTCGGCAACATCGTCAACGCGCCGTTGCCAGCCTTCGCCGGGTCCGACGCGTTCCGCGCGGCGATGAACGGCGTGATCCTGCCCGCCATCGACGGCTTCGCGCCGGAGCTGGTGATCATCTCGGCGGGGTTCGACGCGCATCGTGACGATCCGCTGGCCAATCTCAGGCTGGTCGAGGACGATTTCGCCTGGGCGACCGAGCGGCTGTGCGACATCGCCGATGACAGCGCGGGCGGGCGCGTTCTCTCGACACTGGAAGGCGGATATGATCTGCAGGCGCTGGCGCGGTCGACGGCCGCGCATGTGAAGGTCCTGATGCGCCGCGGAGGACGCGATGGCTGAGCAGAGCGGGACGCCCGTCGCCGAGATGAGCTTCGAGCAGGCGATGCGCGCGCTGGAAGAGATCGTCGATACGCTGGAATCCGGCCGGGTCGAGCTGGAGAAATCCATCACGCTTTACGAGCGCGGCCGGGCGCTGCGCGAGCATTGCGAGAAGAAGCTCGCCGACGCCGAACTCAGAGTCAGCCAGATCACCGGCGACGGCGCGGGCGGCGTCTCGGCCAAGCCCGTCGAGATCGACTAGGGGACAGCGGCGATGACTCCGCAGGAGGAGCGCGCGTTCCGCGCCCGGCTGACCACGGTCGCAAGCGAAATCGAAGAGACGCTGGGCGCGCTGCTTCCCGCCGAGGATGGCGACGCCGAAGCTCCGCTTCTGGCGGCGATGCGCTATGCGGCGCTGGGCGGGGGCAAGCGGCTGCGAGGGTTGACGTGGACAGGGCGCGGGCGCTGCGGGCGGCCGCGGCGCTGGAATGCATTCACGCTTATTCCCTGATCCATGACGACCTGCCGGCCATGGACGACGACGACCTGCGCCGGGGCAAGCCCACCGTCCACAAGGCGTTCGACGAGGCGACCGCGATCCTGGCGGGCGACGCGCTGCAGACCCGGGCCTTTGAGATCCTCGCCGACGCCGCCACCCACGAAGACCCGTTCGTGCGCTGCCGCCTGGTGGCGCGGCTGGCCGAGGCCTCGGGCGCGGCGGGCATGGTCGGCGGGCAGATGATCGACCTCGCCGCCGAAAGCGCGGACTCGCCGCTGGATATCGGCGCCATCACCCGGTTGCAGCGGATGAAGACCGGGGCGCTGATCGCCGCCTCCTGCGCGCTGGGCGCGATCCTGGGCCATGCGGGGCCCGACGCGGCGCGGGCGCTGGAGGGCTACGCCCATGACCTTGGCCTCGCCTTTCAGATCCGGGACGATATCCTTGACGTGGAGGGCGACGCGGCGGAGACCGGCAAGGCGGTCCGCAAGGACGCGGAGGCGGGCAAGGCCACCTTCGTCTCGATCCTCGGCCTTGACGGCGCCAAGGAGCGGGCCCAGATGCTGGCCGCGCAGGCGACGCGGCACTTGGCCCCGTTCGGCGATGGGGCCGACGCCTTGGCCTTGGCGGCGAAATTTTCTATAAGCCGCCGGTCCTGACCCGCAAGAATCGCCGCTGCGATCTTAGGCGCCCACGCGCCGCTTTAGGAGACCACGTGACAGACGAGCCGCAAATCCGCCCTGAGACGCCGCTGCTGGACACGGTGAAGACGCCCGCCGACCTGAAGGGCATGTCCGACCGGGATCTGGCGCAGCTGGCGGACGAGCTTCGCGCCGAGACGATCTCGGCGGTCTCGGTCACTGGCGGACATCTGGGCGCGGGTCTGGGCGTGGTGGAGCTGACCGTCGCGATTCATGCGGTGTTCGACACGCCCAAGGACAAGCTGATCTGGGATGTCGGCCACCAGTGCTATCCGCACAAGATCCTGACCGGGCGGCGCGACCGCATCCGCACGTTGCGTCAGGGCGGGGGCCTGTCCGGCTTCACCAAGCGCGCGGAAAGCGAATACGACCCGTTCGGCGCGGCGCACAGCTCGACCTCGATCTCGGCGGGGCTCGGCTTCGCCATGGGGCGCGAACTGGGCCAGCGGGATGTGGGCGATGTGATCGCGGTGATCGGCGATGGTTCGCTCAGCGCCGGCATGGCTTATGAGGCGATGAACAACGCCGGGCATCTGGACAAGCGCCTGATCGTGATCCTCAACGACAACGACATGTCCATCGCCCCGCCGGTGGGCGCGATGTCGGCCTATCTGGCGCGGCTGCTGTCGGGCGGCGTCTACGACTCGATCCGCGAGGCGGCGAAGTCGGCCCTGTCGCTGATGCCGGAGCCGTTCCGCGAAGGCGCCCGCCGGTTCGAGGAATACGCCAAGGGCATGGCGGTGGGCGGCACGCTGTTCGAGGAGCTGGGCTTCACCTATATCGGCCCGATCGACGGCCACCGTATGGACCATCTGCTGCCGATCCTCAGGAACGTGAAGGAGCGCGCGCACGGCCCGGTGCTGATCCATGCGGTGACGCAGAAGGGCAAGGGCTACGCGCCCGCCGAGGAGGCCGCCGACAAGTATCATGGCGTCTCCAAGTTCGACGTCATCACCGGGGCGCAGAAAAAGGCGCCCTCGAATGCGCCCAGCTACACCAAGGTGTTCGCCCAGAGCCTGGTGAAGGAGGCGGAGACCGACGACAAGATCGTCGCGATCACCGCGGCCATGCCGGACGGGACGGGCCTCAACCTGTTCGCCGAGCGCTTTCCGGAGCGGTGCTTCGACGTCGCCATCGCCGAGCAGCATGCGGTGACCTTCGCCGCCGGCCTCGCCGCGACCGGGATCAAGCCGGTCTGCGCGATCTACTCGACCTTCCTGCAGCGCGGCTATGACCAGGTGGTGCACGACGTGGCGCTGCAGGGCCTGCCGGTGCGCTTCGCCATCGACCGCGCCGGGCTGGTGGGCGCCGACGGGCCGACCCATGCGGGCGCCTTCGACGTCGGCTATCTCTCGAACCTGCCGGGCTTCGTGGTGATGGCCGCGGCGGATGAGGCGGAGCTTGTCCACATGATCGCCACGGCCGCTGCCCATGATTCCGGTCCGATCGCCTTCCGCTTCCCGCGGGGCGAGGGCGTCGGCGTCGACATGCCCGAGCGGGGCGAGCCGCTGGAGATCGGCAAAGGCCGGATCGTGAAGCAGGGCAAGACCGTCGCGCTGCTCTCGTTCGGCGCACGGCTGTCCGAGTGCCTGAAGGCGGCCGAGGCGCTGGAGGCGCGGGGGCTTTCGACCACCGTCGCCGACGCGCGGTTCTCGAAGCCGCTGGACCGGGACCTGATCCTCGACCTCGCCGCTGGGCACGAGACCCTGATCACCGTCGAGGAAGGCGCCAAGGGCGGTTTCGGCGCCCATGTGCTGCACCTGCTGGCCGAAGAAGGCGCGCTGGATCAGGGCCTGAAGATCCGCACCATGACG
>QKHF01000226.1 GCA_003250135.1 Paracoccaceae bacterium
CGGGAGACGGCGACGTGCTGAACCCCGGAATCGTGACCGTCGGCGTCGAGAAGCTGGCCCATTACGACGAGGCGCACCCGCTGCTGGCCTATGAGACGCCGGGCTCGGCGGGCATGGACCTGCGCGCGATGCTTGAGGGCGTCGCCGAGACGCTGGCCCCCGGCGCCCGCGCGCTGATCCCGACCGGGCTGCGCCTGGCGATCCCGCTCGGCTTCGAGGGGCAGGTGCGCCCGCGCTCCGGCCTCGCGCTGAAAACCGGGCTGACGGTGGCCAATGCGCCCGGCACGATCGACGCCGATTACCGCGGCGAGGTGAAGGTCATCCTGATCAATCTGGGCGATGCGCCGGTTGAACTTTCTCACGGAGACCGTATCGCGCAGCTTGTCATTGCGCCCGTCGCGAGGGCCGTCTGGGCCGAAGGCGCACTGGACGAAACCGCGCGCGGCGCAGGCGGATTCGGCTCCACGGGCGTGGGAACGAAACCCGCATGAGCGCCTTTTCCGACGACGAGCTGGAGCGCTACGCCCGCCATATCGTGCTGCGCGAGATCGGCGGGCCGGGCCAGAAGCGCCTGAAGGCCGCCCGCGTGCTGGTGATCGGCGCCGGCGGACTCGGCTCGCCGGCGCTGCTCTATCTGGCCGCCGCCGGGGTCGGGACGCTCGGGATCGTTGATGACGACGAGGTGTCGCTCTCGAATCTGCAACGGCAGGTGCTCCACGCCACCGAAACCGTCGGTCGTCCCAAGACCGACAGCGCGATGGAGACCCTCGCACGGGTAAACCCGGAAGTCTCTGTCGAGACCTACACGACGCGCCTGACCGCCGACAACGCCGAGAAACTGATCGGTCTATTCGACATGGTCCTCGATGGGTCGGACAATTTCGACACCCGCTATCTCGTGGCCCGCACCGCCGCCCGCCTGCGAAAGCCGCTGATTTTCGCCGCCATCGGCCAATGGGAGGGGCAGCTCTCCACCTTCAAGCCATGGACGGGCGGGCCGTGTTACGAGTGCATCTTCCCCGAGCGCCCGGCGACGGGCCTGGCGCCGACCTGCGCCGAAGCGGGCGTGCTGGGCGCGCTGGCCGGGGTCTTGGGCGCGATGCAGGCGGCCGAAGCGGTCAAGGAGATCGTCGGCGCGGGCGATAGCCTGTCGGGCGCGCTTCTGCTCTATGACGCGCTGGCGACCGAGTTCCGAAAGATCCGGGTGAAGAAGAACCCGGACTGCCCGGTGTGCGGGGCGCTCTGAAGCGCCCCTCCCTCACATCATCGCGGGCACGACCTTGTCGGGCGGCGTGTGCCCGTCGGCGAAGGTCCGGATGTTCATGATCACCTTCTCGCCCATGTCGATCCGCCCTTCGGTGGTCGCCGAGCCCATATGCGGCAGCAGCACCACGTTCGGCAGCTCCAGAAGGCGCGGATTCACCGCAGGCACCGCAGGCTCCATCTCGAACACATCGAGCCCCGCGCCGGCGATATGCCCCGACTCCAGCGCGCGGGTCAGCGCGTTCTCGTCGATCACCTCGCCGCGGGCGGTGTTGACGATATACGCGCCCTGCTTCATCAGCTGCAGCCGGCGCGACGACAGAAGGTGATAGGTCGCCGGCGTGTGCGGGCAGTTGATCGACAGGATGTCGATCCGCGCCAGCATCTGGTCCAGGCTGTCCCAATAGGTCGCGTCCAGATCCCGCTCCACGGTCTGATGCAGCCGGCGCCGGTTGTGGTAGTGCACCTGCAGGCCGAAGGCCTTGGCGCGCCGCGCCACCGCCTGCCCGATCCGGCCCATGCCCAGGATGCCAAGCCGCTTGCCCCAGATGCGCGACCCGGTCAGCCCGGTCGGCGTCCAGCCATGCCATTCGCCCGAGCGCATCAGCGTCAGCCCCTCGGAGATCCGGCGCGGCACGCCCAGGATCAGCGCCATGCACATGTCGGCGGTGTCCTCGGCCAGCACGCCGGGCGTGTTGGTCACCGTGATGCCGCGACGGCGCGCCGTCTCGACGTCGATATGGTCGAAGCCGGCGCCGTAATTGGCGATCAGACGCATGTCCGGGCCGGCCTGCGCCAGAAGCTTCTGGTCGATATGGTCGCTCAGCGTCGGCACCAGAACATCCGCCTCGCGGATCGCGGCGCCCAGTTCGGCGGCGGACATCGGCTCGTCAGAGTCGTTCAGGCGCGCGTCAAACAATTCGCTCATCCGGGTCTCGATCGGTTCCGGCAAGCGGCGCGTGACAACCACGCGGAGTTTGCGGTCAGTCATGGGGTTGAAACTCCTCCTCAAACGACGCGATCTTATGCTAGTGTCTAGGACACAAGGGCGCGCAATAAAAGAACCTAAGGCGCCAGAGGCGGTGAATTTATGGGACCTGACAGCAGCAGCGCGCGCGCGCGGCCATGGTGCGGCGCGGAATTTCCCGGTTCAACGCGGTTTCTGACGGCGGCTGCGGCCGTTTTCGCCGCTTTTGTCGCCGCTGCTCCACAATCGGCATGCGCCGAAGCGCTGGAGGTTGCGAGCGCCGATCAGGCGACGGCCGTCGATGTTCAGCCGCAGCGAGGTTCTGAGACCGGACTGCCGATCCCCCGCTTCGTCAGCCTGAAATCCGCCGAGGTGAATGTCCGGCGCGGCCCCAGCCTGTCGCATCAGGTGGACTGGGTGTTCGTGCGCCGCGGCTTGCCGGTGGAAGTGATCGCCGAGCATGGCAACTGGCGCAAGGTGCGCGACCATGACGGCGCCGCTGGCTGGGTGCATCACTCGCTGATCCGCGGCGCGCGCAGCGTGATCATCACTGCGCCCGAGGCCCTGCTGATGGACGAACCGTCGCTTCAGGCGCGTCCCGTGGCGCGGGCCGAGCGCGGCGTTCTGGCCTGGGTCGAGGAATGCGCGCCCGTCTGGTGCGAGATCGAGGCGGACGGGTATGACGGCTGGGCGCTGAAATCGGCGCTGTGGGGCGTCGGCGAGGACGAAGTCATCAAGTGACGATAGCGGGCGGGCCTCAGCCCTTGCGACGCAGGCGAATGACCACGTCCACCCCGGCGATCTCCGCGTTCGCAGGCGGTTCGGGAAGTTTCGAGATCCGGATCGAGCCGGTGGGCGCGTCGGACATCTCGCCATCCTCTTCATAGAAGAAGTGCGGATGATCCTCGGTGCGGGTGTCGAAATAGCTCCGTGGCCCCTCGACCCCGATCTCCTTCAGCAGCCCGGCGTCCGTGAACACGCGTAGCGTATTGTAAACGGTCGCGAGCGAGACCGCGGCGCCAACGGCGCTGGCGGCCTCGTAAAGGCTTTCGGCTGTGACGTGGCGGTGCTTTCCGTCGCCGATCAGCAGCGACGCCAAGGCCTTGCGTTGCCGCGTCGGACGCAGCCCCGCCTCCAGCAGCCACCGCTCGGCCCGGCACTCGGGCGTCAGGTTTTGTTCGTCTGATGCGCTCATCACGCCCCTTTCTCTCAAATTCCGGGGATTTTGGCAACGCGCCCGGCGCTCGGCCCGGCAGACGCCGGGGGCGCGGCGGATCACCCCAGCCGCAGCGAGGAGGCTGTCGGCTGCTTGTGCGTAACGTTTCCGAATGTTACGCAGGTTTGATCATGAAAAATGCGGGTGAAGGAACCCGCGCCGCGACACGCGCGAATGTAGGGGGAAAACGCATGGCGGAACGCAAGTCCAGCTATGATTACGACGACTTGCTGGCGTGCGGACGGGGAGAGCTTTTCGGCCCCGGGAACGCGCAACTTCCCGCGCCGCCGATGTTGATGGTGGACCGCGTCACCTCGATCACCGCCGATGGCGGTCCCGACGGCAAGGGCCAGGTGATCGCCGAGTTCGACATCAATCCCGACCTCTGGTTCTTCAAGTGCCATTTCATCGGCGATCCGGTGATGCCGGGTTGCCTGGGGGTCGACGCGCTCTGGCAGCTGACCGGCTTCTTCCTGGGTTGGCTGGGCATGCCCGGACGCGGCCGCGCGCTGGGCGTCGGCGACGTGAAGTTCACCGGCATGGTGACCCCGGATGTGAAGCTCGTCCGCTACACCGTCAATCTGACCCGCGTGATCGACCGCAAGCTCAAGATGGGCCTGGCCGACGGGATCATGGAGGCGGACGGGAAAGAGATCTACACGACCTCGCGCATGCAGGTCGGCCTGTTCCAGGATTAAGCCCCGGGGTTGGTATTGCGCCGACCAGTCCATATCTGATCGGCTCGTCAAACGGAATTAAGGTAGGAGGATCGGATGCGACGCGTGGTGGTTACCGGCATCGGCATCGTCTCGTCGATCGGGTCGAACGCGCAGGAGGTGAACGCCTCTCTCCGCGAAGGCAAATCCGGCATCAGTTTCGCCGAGGACTATGCGGAGCACGGCTTCCGCAGCCAGGTTCACGGGCGGCCCGACATCGACCTCGCGGCCCATATCGACAAGCGCGACATGCGCTTCATGGGCGACGGCGCGGCCTACAACTTCATCGCCATGCAGCAGGCGATCGCCGACTCGGGGCTTGAGGAGAAGGACGTCTCCAACGAGCGCTCAGGCCTGGTGATGGGCTCTGGCGGGCCGTCGACCAAGAACCTGTTCCAGGCGCACAAGATTGTCATCGAGAAGGGCAGCCCGAAGCGGATGGGCCCGTTCATGGTCACCCGCGGCATGTCCTCGACCAACTCGGCCTGCTTGGCGACGCCCTTCCACATCAAGGGCGTCAACTACTCCATCACCTCGGCCTGCTCCACGTCCGCGCATTGCATCGGCAACGGGACGGAACTGATCCAGTGGGGCAAGCAGGACATCGTCTTCGCCGGCGGCGGAGAGGAGCTGGACTGGACGCTTTCGTGCCTGTTCGATGCGATGGGCGCGATGAGCTCCAAGTACAATGACACGCCCGAGACCGCTTCGCGCGCGTTCTCGGCCAACCGCGACGGGTTCGTGATCGCGGGCGGCGGCGGCGTGGTGGTGCTGGAGGAACTGGAGCACGCCAAGGCCCGCGGCGCCAAGATCTACGCCGAGGTCACCGGATACGGCGCCACTTCGGACGGCTACGACATGGTCGCCCCGTCCGGCGAGGGCGCCGAGCGCTGCATGAAGTTGGCGACCTCCACCCTTGGCGATCGCAAGGTTGACTACATCAACGCCCACGGCACCTCGACGCCTGCGGGCGACGTGACAGAGGTGGAGGCGGTGCGCCGCGTCTTTGGCGAAACCCATGCGCCGATCAGCTCCACCAAGTCGCTGACCGGCCACTCTCTGGGCGCGACGGGCGTGCAGGAGGCGATCTATTGCCTGCTGATGCTGCAGGGAGACTTCATCGCCGCTTCGGCCAATATTGATGAACTGGACCCCGCAATCCGCCCCGACGAGATCGCGATGAAGCGAGTCGACGACGCGGGACTGGACACGGTCCTCTCCAATTCCTTCGGTTTCGGCGGCACGAACGCGTCCCTCGCGCTCAGCCGCTATCACGGGTGAGCGCCATGACCGGATTGATGAGCGGAAAGCGTGGGCTGGTGATGGGGGTGGCCAACAACCACTCCATCGCCTGGGGCATCGCCAAAATGCTGCACGAGCATGGCGCGGAGATGGCCTTCACCTATCAGGGCGAAGCCTTCGGCAAGCGCGTGCAGCCTCTGGCCGACAGCGTCGGCGCCACCCATCTCCTGCCCGCCGACGTCACCGATGAGAACAGCCTCAATACGGTCGTCGACACGCTGGCCAAGGACTGGGGCAAGGTGGACTTTCTGGTCCACGCCATCGCCTATTCCGACAAGGACGAGCTGATGGGCCGCTATGCGGACACCACCCGTCAGAACTTCCTCCGCTCGATGGAGATTTCCTGCTTCTCGCTTGTCGATCTCTCGCGCCGCATCGCGCCGCTGATGACCGATGGCGGCTCCATCGTCACGCTGACCTATCTGGGCGCGCAGCGGGTGATGCCGAACTACAACGTCATGGGCGTCGCCAAGGCCGCGCTAGAGGCGAGCGTGCGGTATCTCGCGAACGACCTTGGCCCGGACAAGATCCGCGTCAACGCCATCAGCCCGGGCCCGATGCGCACGCTGGCGGGCTCCGCCATCACCGGCGCGCGCCGCGTGTTCAACACGACCGAGGCGAACGCGCCGCTTCGCGCCAATGCGGCGCTGGAGCATGTCGGCGGCGCCGGTCTTTACCTGCTGTCGGATCTCGGCGCCTCGACCACCGGCGAGGTGCTGTTCGTCGATGGCGGTTATCACGCCATCGGCATGCCACAGCTTGAGAATCTGCCGAAAGTCGAAAGCTGACGCGACGCCCTAGCGCGCCGCCTTGTGGCGCGCGCGGAAGGCGGCGAAGATCCCGGCGCCCACGATCAGCGCGGCGCCGGCGACCGTCGGCGCATCCATCGTTTCGCTAAAGACCAC
>QKHF01000166.1 GCA_003250135.1 Paracoccaceae bacterium
GGCCGCCTGCTGGTCGCCGCCACGATCGGGCGCACCCGTCTGATCGACAACGTGGCGGTGGAGGTCGGCTGAGGGCCGCTCGGCCCCGGTGTTGATTCAATGAAACCCCGCTTGATGACCCGTTACACCCCGCCCGAGGGGCCGCTTTCAGTGCTGCATCGGGACGAGGAGTTGCTGATCGTCGACAAGCCGAGCGGGCTGCTCTCGGTTCCCGGCAAGCCGCTGGAGCATCGCGATTGCCTGGAGGCTCGGGTCAAGGCGGCCTTCCCGGAGGCGCTACTGATCCATCGGCTGGACCTGGAGACCTCGGGGGTGATGGTCTTCGCCCTGAATCCCCGCGCCCAGCGCCTGATCAACGGCCAGTTCGAGCGGCGGATCGTCAGGAAGACCTATATCGCCCGCGTCGCGGGGCTGGTGTCTGGGGATGCCGGCGAAATCGACCTGCCCCTGATCGCCGACTGGCCCAACCGGCCGTTGCAGAAGGTCTGCCAAGAGACCGGCAAACCGGCCCGCACGGCGTGGCGGGTTCTGGAGCGGGAGGCCGAGGCCACGCGGCTGGAGCTGAAGCCCGAGACCGGCCGCAGCCATCAGCTGCGCGTGCATCTGAAAGAGATCGGCCATCCGATCCTCGGCGATCCGTTCTATGCGCCGGAGGAAGTTTTCAACGCCGCGCCGCGGCTGCAACTTCATGCGGAGCGGCTGGACCTGCGCCACCCCAGCGACGGCGTCTGGGTCAGCTACGGCGCGCCCTGCCCGTTCTGAAGGGCGCTAGTCTTCGCCGCCCGCCTTTTCCGCCACGCGCTGTTTGAAGCCGGATGCGGAAACGGCGATGCGGGTGTGTCTGCCTTCGCCGATCAACTCTTTCTCGTCAAAGGCGCGCAGCGAGAACTCCAGTTTCCGCTTGTCGACCGAGACCAGTTCGGCTCGTGCGGTCACGCGCATGCCCAGCGGCGTCGCCGCCATGTGTGAGACGTCCAGATGCACGCCCAGAGAGTTCATGCCCGAGGGCAGGAGATGCTCCACCGCGGCCACGGCCGCCTTCTCCATCAGCGCGACCATCATCGGCGTCGCGAACACCTCGATGGCGCCCGAGGCGAACCGGGTCGCCGTGTGCTCGGGCCCCACCACAAGCTCCGCCTCGCCGCGCAGGCCGGGTTTCAGCTGATCCATCGCATGCCTCTGTCGGTTTTCATTCCTCGACGCGCCTCGCCGCCGCTCACCCTCCGAAGATCACCGCGTCGGGGATCTCATAGCGCTCCTCGCCGACGCGCACGAAGAAAAGGTCCGCCTCCTTCGTCGCGTCGTACTCGGGATAACCGTCCGCCTGGCTGGTGTCGGCGCTGAGGAACTCGCCGTCGATGAAGAACAGCGCCCGCGTGATCCCATCGGGCCGCGTGACGACCACGGTGGCGCTGCCGCCGCTTTCCCGCGCGACGCCGAACGCGCATGGCGCGGTGGGCTGACCCGCATGCTGCGCGCAGGGAATCGTGCCCGTGGCGTCGAAATCGCCCATCCCCGCGCGCTCGGCGGAACTGGCGTCATCCGCCAGCGCCGGACCTGCGCCCAGACCCGTGCAGAGCGCCATGACGGTGATGGCGAGGGCCAGATTGCGCATGCTTGGTCTCCTTCACAGTCAGGCCCGCCTCGATTGGGCGGCCTTGCATTCGTTAAAGATGATTTGCGGCCGGTTTACGTCAATCGTCAACCGGCGCGATCAGGCGCCGGACAGCGCCCCTAGGCCGTCCGGCCGCAGAACTCCTTTCTCCGCCCCGTCGAGCACCAAGCAGGTCAGGCGACCGGTGGCCCAGGCTTCGGTGTCGACGCCGATCCGGTTGGGCCGGACCTCGGGGCCGAAGGGGTTCGGCGTATGGCCGTGCACGACGACGACGCCGAAATCCTCCACGCTGTCGAGGAAGACGCCTCGCACCCACATCAGGTCCTCGGGGTCCTGTTGGTCGAGGGGAACGCCGGGCCGCACGCCTGCATGGCAGAAGAAATAGTCGCCGTACCGGGCTGCGAGGGGCAATTTGCGGAGAAAATCCCGGTGCGTCCGCGGGACATTGGCCAGCGCGGCGCGGCGGATGGGGGCGTGGCCCAGATAGCGCGCGTCTTCCTCCACCACGACGCCGTAGGAGGCCAGGGTCTCCACTCCGCCCCAGGTCAGCCAGAAGTCCGCGACGTCGTGACGGCCTTCCTCCAGGAACAGGTGGAACGCGTCGTCGTGGTTGCCGCGCAGGCAGACCACCCGCTTGTCCTGCGTCTGCCGGGCGATCAGGTCCTCCAGCACCCCGGCGCTGTCCGGCCCGCGATCCACATAATCGCCCAGCAGGATGATCCGATGATCCGCGGCGGGCCGGGCGGAGAGATCGGCGTCGATCCGCGCCAACACGTCGCTCAGGCAGTCCCGGCGGCCATGCACGTCGCCGATGGCGTAGAGGCGCATGCCGGGCGGGGTTCGGGCGCTGCTGAATTCGGTCACCTGTAAATCTCCAAATCAATCGCGGGCCGCGCGTCAGGGTGACCATAGTATTCTCCCGGTCTGTTCTGAAACCGGCGAGTGTCGGCCCGCTTGCCTGACTCTCGCGGCTCAGGCACACTAGCGGCATCATCAGCGGAGCGGGCCGAACGCAGGACGCCTTCCCTGACCCCGTCCCCCGCGCGCCTCGCTTCGCCCTAACCAGGCAGGGAGGACGCTATGACCATCGCCAATCGGATCAAGCAACATCTCGACAGCGCCGGGGCGCGCTATGACACCGTCGCCCATCCGCGCACCAGCACCGCCATGGAGAGCGCCGAGGCCGCGCATGTGCCCGGCGACGACCTGGCCAAGAGCGTGGTGATCCATCACGAGAACGGCTACATGCTGGCCGTCATCCCCTCAAGCCATCAGGTCGACCTGTCCACGTTGCAGGGTCTTCTGGGCCGTCGCATCGGCCTCGCGTCGGAGCAGGAGATCGACGATCTGTTTGAGGATTGCGAAATGGGCGCAATCCCGCCGATAGGCTCGGCCTATGGTCTGCCGACGGTGATCGACGACAGCCTGCGCGGGCATGAGGCGATCTGGTTCGAGGCCGGTGACCACCGCACCCTCGTGCATATGACGGGCGCGGATTTCGACCACCTGATGCGCGGCGCGCGGCACGAGACGTTCAGCCACCACATGTGACGGCGCGGCGGCCACGCCCAAAAAACCAAACCCCCGGCCATTCGGTCCGGGGGTTCGCGCAGTTCATAAGCGCGTCGGGTTCCAACGTCCCGACGCCGATGGTCTGAAGTTCAGCCTTAGAGCAGCCCCTCGCGCTGGGCTTTCTTCCGCGCCAGCTTGCGCGCGCGGCGGATCGCCTCCGCTTTTGAGCGGGCGCGCTTCTCGGACGGCTTCTCATAATGCTGCTTGAGTTTCATCTCGCGAAAGACGCCCTCACGCTGCATTTTCTTCTTCAGAGCCTTCAGCGCCTGATCGACGTTGTTGTCTCGAACCGTAACCTGCACTTACTTCACCACCTTTCTAATATGTTTCGGCATTTGCAGGAGGGCGCTATATATCAACGGCTCAAGGGCCTGTCTACAGCGGGCCGGACCGGAATTTTCGTTGTGTTTCAGGAGAGTCGCATGCCGGCGGCGAAGAAAAAGACCGAGGACGACCATCTGGAGGAGACCCGCGCCCGCCTTCTGGAGGCGGCGCTGCCCGATGTCTGTTTCGATGGCTGGTCCGAGGAAACCCTGAAGATCGCGACTGAGACCAGCGGGGTCGACGAGGGCCTGGCGAAGCTCGCCTTTCCCCGCGGCGGCGTCGATCTGGCGCTGTATTTCCATTATGCGATGGACCGGAAGCTGGCCGAGGAGATGGCCGCAGCGCCGCTCGCCGAAATGAAGATCCGCGAGCGGGTCGCGTTCGGCGTGCGCCGCCGCTTGGAACTGGTCGCGAACGAGCGCGAGGCGGTGCGCCGCGGGGTCGCGCTGCTCGCCCTGCCGATCTACGCAGCGGACGGCGCGAAGGCGGTCTGGCATACGGCGGATGTGATCTGGACCGCGTTGGGCGATGCCTCCACCGACTACAACTGGTACTCGAAACGCGCAATTCTTTCAGGGGTTTACAGTTCCACCGTGCTCTACTGGCTGGGCGACGAAACCGATGGGTTTACAGACACATGGGCGTTTCTCGACCGACGGATCGAGGACGTGATGCGCTTTGAGAAGGTCAAGGCCAAGGTGCGCGGGAACAAGCTGGCGCAGGCGCTGCTGAAAGGTCCCGCGAAGCTGCTCGACCGGGTCAACGCGCCGGGCGCCAAGGCGGAGGTCGACACCGGAACCGGCGTGGGCCTGCCGGGCTAGGCCTTCGGGCTGATCCGGGTCACATGGCCCATCTTGCGCCCCGGGCGGGCCTCCGCCTTGCCATAGAGATGCAGCCCGGCATGGGGCTCGGCGGCCAGCGCCGCCCAGTCATCGGCGTCTTCGCCAATCAGGTTGGTCATCACCGCGTCCGAATGGCGTGAGCCGTCGCCGAGCGGCCAGCCGCAGACTGCGCGGATATGCTGCTCGAACTGGTCCACATGGGTCGCCTCGATGGTCCAGTGACCCGAATTGTGGACCCGCGGCGCGAATTCGTTGACCACGAGGCCGCTCGACGTCTCGAACAACTCCACCCCGATCACGCCGACATAGTCCAGCGCGTTGAGGATCTTTCCCGTCAGCAGCGCGGCGTCCATCGTTCGCCCGGCGGAGATCTCGGCGGGCAGGGTGGTGGTGTGCAGGATCCCGTCCTTGTGCACGTTCTCGCCGGGATCGTAGCAGGCGACCGCGCCGTCCATGCCTCGCGCGCCGATCACCGAGATCTCGCGGCGGAAGTCCACAAAGCCTTCTAGGATCGCGGGCGCGCCCTTGAGCGACGCCAACGCGTCCGCCGCATCCGCCTGCGTCCTGATGCGCGCCTGTCCCTTGCCGTCATAGCCGAAGCGGCGGGTCTTCAGGATCGCGGGCGCGCCGATCCGCTCCAACGCCGCCTCCAGCGATGCGGCGTCGTCCACCCGCGCGAAGGGCGCCACCGCGAGACCTAGA
>QKHF01000256.1 GCA_003250135.1 Paracoccaceae bacterium
CTGATGGTCGAGATGCAGCATCCGCGCGAAAAGCCACGCGGTGCGGGTGGTCCATAGCTCGCACCCGGTCTCCGCCATCAGCCAGCCGGCGAGGCCAATATGGTCCGGATGGTGATGGGTGACGATCAGGCGCCTGACCGGCCGCCCGCCCATCGGTCCCGCCAGCATCTCGCCCAGAAACCGGCGGCAGCGGGGCGTGTTGACCCCACTGTCGATCAGCGTCCAGCCGTCGCCGTCCTCCAGCGCGTAGAGATTTACGTGATCGAGCGCCATCGGCAGCGGCGCGCGCAGCCAGAGAATTCCCTCCGCCACCTCAACCGCCCCGCCCATCTCGGGCGGGGTGAAGGGGCGATGGATCTGATCGCCGGTCTCGGCGCGGTCGGAGGGGAACTGCATCAGCGAGAGGCCATCGCGTCGGCGTCGAACGCGTAGAGGTCCGAGGCGCCCGCGACCGCCGCCGCGGCCTCTGTCATCGTGCGGGGCGTCGAGGCGTCCAGCGCTCATCCGCCAGCGCCGCGCGCACCAGATAATGCCCGCCAAGCGTCAGTGCGAAAGCGCTGAGATAATGCGCCGCCCCGGCGAAGCGGTCGTTGGGCGCCTGCCCCAGCAGCAATTCGGTCGCCCCCGCCAGCGCCTCGCGCGCCGTCTCCAGCACATTGGCGAAGGAGGGATGGCCGTGCTGGTTGGCCTCGTCCACCGTCTGGGCGATCTCCTCCAGCAGCGCCCGCGCCGCCGCCCCGCCATCGGCCAGCTTGCGGCCCACAAGGTCCATCGCCTGAATGCCGTTGGTCCCCTCGTAGATCGAGGTCACCCGCACGTCGCGCAGGATCTGCGCCGCGCCGGTCTCCTCCACATAGCCCATGCCGCCATGGATCTGGACGCCGAGATCGGCCGCCTCGATCCCCGCATCGGTGCCGAACGCCTTGGCGATCGGGGTCAGGAAGGCGCCGCGGGCCGCCCAGCGCTTGGCCTCCTCGCCCTCCGACGCCCGCGCCATGTCGAGGCTGACGGCGCAGTCATAGGCGATGGCGCGCGAGGTGACCGCCAGCGCCCGCTGGGTCAGCAGCATCCGGCGCACGTCGGCGTGGTCGGCGATGGTCCCGGTCCCGCCCTCGATGGGCGAGGCGCCCTGCTTCCTCTCCAGCGCGTAAGCGAGCGCCTTCTGGTAGGCCAACTCCGCCGCCGCGACCCCTTCCAGCCCGACGCCGAGCCGCGCGTTGTTCATCATCCGGAACATGACCTGAATGCCGCCATGCGCCTCGCCCACCAGCCAGCCTATGGCGCCGTCGTAATCCAGAACCGCGGTGGGCGACGCGTGCAGGCCCAACTTGTGCTCCAGGCTGACAGTGGTGATGGCGTTCCGCGCCCCCGGCCGCCCGTCGGCGTCGGGGATGAATTTCGGCGCCACGAAGACCGAGAGGCCTTTCACCCCCTCCGGCCCGCCGGGGATGCGCGCCAGCACGAGGTGCGAGATGTTCTCGGTCAGATCATGGTCGCCCCAGGTGATGAAGATCTTCTGCCCGGTGATGGCGTAGGTCCCGTCGCCCTTCGGCTCCGCCTTGGCGCGGATCGCGGCGAGATCGTTGCCCGCGCCCGCCTC
>QKHF01000308.1 GCA_003250135.1 Paracoccaceae bacterium
GTAGATCATCACCTGCGCGCGGGGGCCGCCATCCTCGATCAGGTCGGCTTCATTGGCGGTCACCAGCAGGCCGCGCGACGGGATCGCCACTGCGCCTTCCGGCGCGATGCCCGAGGGCAGCATCTGCACCAGTTCCAGCGTATCATCCGTGACCTTGTAGACCGCGACAAGCGAGGACCGCTCCAGAAGCACGAAGATATACGTATCATCGCCGAAGGTCGCGATCTCCATGCCCTCTGGCTCGACGCCCTTGTTGCCGGAGCGCTTCTCGGGATAGTGGCCGAGCATCGCGGCCTCGTGCTCCATCTCGAGGCCGCTGTCGTAAAGCATGTCGCCCGTCTTGCTGAAGATCGTCATGCCTCGCGAGCCGCCATTCCAGTCGCCTTCGTTGGCGATTACAAGGCGGTCATCGTCGAGCCACTGCACGGCGTCCGGTTCGCGCAGGCGGCCCGGCTGCGAGCCGTCGAAGGTCAGCGCGCCCTCCTCGTCGATGTCCACATTCTCAAGGTCGACCGCGCCCGCGGAGAAATGAGAGAGCACGGAGCCGTCCGAGCCGAGGATGACGATGTGGTTGTTCTCCTGCAGCGTCACCGCGATCTCGCCCTTCGAGTTCACGTCGACGAATTCAGGCTCCGGATCTTCCGGGGCGAACTGGGCCAGACCGGTCACATCGGCGGCGATGATCCCTCCGCACTGCATGGCGCCATTCGAAACCGGTACGATCTGCACCGCGCCCGCGGGCAATTGAGGCAGGCCGCCCTCGCCCAGATCTTCGTCGCGCTCATTCTCGATGGCCACGACCACGAAGGAGCCGTCCTTGGCCGTGGCGGTGGAGTCCGGCTGGCCAGCGAGGTCGCAGGAGCCGGTGATCTCTTTCGACGCGATGTCGATGGAGACCAACTTGCCCGACGGGTTGGTGAAGCTCTCGGAGGTGTTCACGCCTGCGAAAATCGTTCCGCCAATCACGGAAACCGCCGTCGGTTCGCCATCCACTTTCACGACGCCCGCGGCCTTAGGCGCGGCTGGATCGGCGATGTCGATCAGGCCAATCGCCTCGAACGGGCTGTCGGAATAGACCAGCGTCATGCCGTCCGGCGTGGCGGCGATGATCTCGGCCGACGTCTCGGTCGCCTTGTCCGCGTCGGCAGGCAGGTTGTCGGAAACGCGGAAGCTAGCGATGCGGTTGAAAGCGTCGGCGTGCGCGACGCCTGTCGATGTGGCCAGAGCGAGCGCCGCCAGGGCGGGCAGTGATTTTCGCATGATTCCCTCTCAGCTGTGGTGGGTCCACGCGTTATCAGCCGCTGCGTTAACGGTTTGATGAACCTTTTAAGAAGGAGATGCGACTCGCCCAATTACGTCCTTGTCTGCGGCTTGGCCAAGCGAACCCGGCGCCGGGCGACGATCAGCGCAAGTTCGGGTCCGTCTTGACCGATCTCATTTACCGCGCAGGCGCTTAAGTGTACTTTTATAGATGCGTCCGGCCCGACTGGCGCCGCTCCCCCGTCGCCACTCAGGCCGCGCGCGCCTTGGAGAGCGTCATGCTGCATTTTCGAGAATTCCCGCTGCTGAACACGCCGCACCTGTTTCTGGTGCTGCTGAAGACCGCGTGCGGCGGCGAGTGCTGCGTGGATGACTGCGCTGCGCGGCTCAAGAAACTGTTGCAGGCTACGGGAGAAAACCCTCCCGTCACCGATGAGGAGGTGGCCAACAGATTGCGAGCGCTGCGCGGCCTCCTGATCGAGGCGCGAATGCTAAAGACGGTTGGCGAGGGCCGGTTTGAGATCACCCAGCGCGGCAGGGAGGCCTTGGAGCGGCGCCCCCACGGCTTCGACACCGCCGACCTGATGGAGTACCCGGAATTCGCCGAGTTCGTTCGCATGCGCCGCAGCACGGACCGCCCGATGGACCCGCATGTCGCGCAATACGACGAAGGCTTCGACGCCTACCGCGCGGGCCAGCGCCCGGCTGACAATCCCTACCCCTCCGAAACCGTAGACCATTCGGCTTGGGAGAACGGCTGGTGCGAGGCGCTGGACGAGGATCTGGACTGAACGCCGTCAGTGCGCGGCCGAGGCCGCCAGCTCCAGCACGCCGAGTTTTGCCAGCCCCTTGACCATCATCTCCACGCCCAGCGCCGTCAGCAGGATGCCGAACACGATCTCGGAAATGATCAGGCTGGTGGGGTTCAGGCGCTTCGACAGCTTGTCGGCGTTGCGGAACACCAGCAGGTCAAACGCGCCGACCAGCAGGATCAGGGCGATGACGACCACCGCGCCCAGCACCGACTCGACCCCGCCAGAGGCCACCAGAAGAACCGTGACTCCGACCGGATTCAGAAGATAGGGGATCGCCAGCGGATATACCGCGATCTGATGATGGTCGAGTGGCGACTCGTGCTCCTTCTCAGGCTCGTGATCGGGGCCGGACGCCATCTTCAGCGCCAGCAGCACCAGAACCAGCCCGCCCGCCACGGCGACCGCGCCCGTGGTGATGTGCAATAGCTTCATCAGGATCGCGCCGGTGAAGAACAGGACCAACGCCGTAACGACCGCGGTCTTGACCATGCGGGTCCCGGTCTCGCGCTGCTGCTCGGGCGTGAAGGATTTCGTCTTCTCCAGGAAGGGCACCAACGCGATCTTCGGCCCCATGCCGATCAGCATCAGCAGCACCAGGGTGGTGAGAAGCTCCGTATCGATCGAGCTCATGTCCATGGCTTGCCTCCGCTCTTTCCAAATCGCCCATTCGCGTGCAGTGATGGGCGAGCCGGACCGTGGCTGTCCAGAGAAAATTTCGACGGTCTTCGGCCGGGCGCGTCGCCAGGCCCCATTCCCAGGGACCGCCCGCGTCATGCAACGTGGGGGAGAAAATGCTGCGGGGCCAAAGGATCAACGCAATGCGAAGCTCCCGGATTCTCGTGACGCTGGCCGCCAGCGCTGTTCTCCTCGCCGCGTCCATCGCGAGCGCCGAGGACCTGCAGCCCTCTCCCGCGGAAACCGCTGAAGACGTGGAAGACTTTCGCGAGGCCGTCAGAGGCACGACGCGCGAATTCGCCGAGGCGGTCGACAGCTTCTTCAGCGATGTCGAGTACGAGGAAGAGCGCAATGACACGAGTATCAGCATCAAGCTCGGCGCGGAGTATCTGACCAAGGACGGCTGGAGTTTCGAGGCGCAGCCGCGCCTCCGTCTGAGACTGCCGCGAACCGAGCGCAGACTTCTGCTCGAGGTTGTCGGAGACCAAAGGTCGAGCAGTTCGTCCGATCCCTTCTTCCGCGACGACCCGATCGACGAGTTCGAAGCGAATGATGACGGTTTCGCGCTTCGACTCCGGCTGTTCGAGGAACTCGGCGACGTGCGGGTGAGCCCGGACGCCGGCGTCAGAATCTCGGACTTCACGCCACATCTGTTCGCGGGCGTGCGCGCCAGCCGCGACTGGCGCCTGACCGAAAAGTGGCTGCTCTACGCGTCGCAACGGGTGCGCGTACACACCGACCGGGGCCTGGAGTCGAACACGGTCATCCGCGCCAGCCGGCCGGTCAACTATTTCAAGGACGACCTTTTCCGCGCCAGCTTCGAGTTGGACTGGCGCGGCGACGAGCCTGGAGTCTCATACACGCCGGGCCTCAGCCTGTTCGCGCCGACCGACGACGTCAGCGCCATCGCCTTTGAGACCAGCGTCCGGCTCGAAACCGAACCGTCGCATCAGGTCGACCTCGCCACAGCGACCATTCGCTATCGCCGCAAGGTGATCTTCGACTGGTGGACGGCCGAGTTCGCCCCGCGGATCGAATTCGCCGAAGAGCATGACTACAGCCCCAATTACGGCGCGCGCATGCAGCTTGAACTGGACTTCTAGGACCTGAACGCTTCAGCCGCTTCGGGCGCGGCGCGACTTGGCCTTCTCGATGGACATCTCGTAAAGGCCCAGGCGCTTGCGGGCGGTGCGGGACCGGCTCTCCACCGTATTGTCGGCGGAGAATTCCGTGCGCACGAAGTCGAGATGCGCCTCGGCCGCCGCAGCGGCAGCATCGGGATCGCCCTCCAGTACGCCCTTGGCGATGGCCTGATGTTGCGCCAGCAGCTTGTCGCGCGCGCCGCCGGGGCGGCGGTAAAGCTGCTCGCGATTGTAGAAGATGCCGCGCTGCATCAGTTCGTAGATCGAGCCCATCACATGCACCAGCATGGAGTTGTGGGCCGCGTCCGCGATCGCGGCGTGCAGGCCGACATCCAGCTCCGCCTCCTCGGTCGGATCGGCTTTTTCATGCGCGACCGCCATGCGCGCGATGATGTCGCCGATGATCGCACGATCATGGTCGGTGGCGCGGCGCGCGGCGAGGTATGCCGCATAGCCTTCCAGTTCGCGCCGGAATTCGAGGTAGTCGAAGAACGCCTCCGCGTGCCGCGCGTAAAGATCGACCATGGCCGGAGACAGCGCCGCGCCGGTGAGGTCGGCGATGAAAGTGCCGTCGCCATGTCGGACCGTGACCAGTCCGCGATCCTCCAGCACCTTGATCGCGTCGCGCACTTTGGGGCGCGAAACCTCGGTCAGTTCCGCCAGTTCCCGCTCCGACGGAAGTTTCTGCCCGCTTTTCAGAACGCCCGAGATGATCAGTTGCTCGATCTGGGCGACCACCGCTTCGGAAACCGAATCAACGTCGATTGGTTCGAAGATTTTTTGCGCCGTTTCCATTGCGCCGCTCCCGTGAGGACTGCTCGGACGACGCTACGAAAGAAGGTAATCTTTGTAAACCACGAAACCTGGCGGAACCCGCGCCATCCGTTGACGGCGCTCCGCCAAATGCTGCGGCGAAAACAAATTTATTTATTTAAAATCAGACTTTTACAGCGAATCGCTGGTAATTGGCCGATGGTCATTGGCGACGACGTCGCAGCCGGCCAGCATCGGCCGCGGCCCTCACTTCATATAAATTGGTAAATTTAATTGATGACTTTTTATATTGGTAAAGTCATTTAACCTCTCCATGGCGGCGCATGGAAA
>QKHF01000043.1 GCA_003250135.1 Paracoccaceae bacterium
CTGGCCGACGCCTCGGCCCTTCGCCGGTTCGGCTGCGGGAGAGACCTGCGACAGCTCCCGGTGTCTGAGCGACGCGCTCCAGCCCGCCGTGGCCAGTTTGCGCGCCAGCCGCTCGGCGATCATCACCGACCGATGCTTGCCGCCCGTGCAGCCCACCGCGATCGAGAAATAGGATTTGCCCTCGCGCTTGTAGGCGGGCAGCAGCAAAAGCAGCAGTTCGAGCTGGCGGCTGAAGAACTCCCCGAACATCGGGTCGGCCTCGATATGGGCGGCGACGCGCGGGTCTCGCCCGTCGAGCGGCCTGAGTTCCGGCAGCCAGTGCGGGTTGTGCAGGAAACGCACGTCCAGAACCATGTCGGCGTTCTTGGGCGCGCCCCGCTTGAACGAGAAGGACTGAACGGTGATCGACATGCTGGACGAGACATCGCCGGTGAATCGCTGCGCCACCGCGGCCTTCAGGTCGTGCGGCGTCATCTCGGTGGTGTCGATCACGATATCGGCGGCGTCGCGCAGCGGGGCGAGGGCCTCGCGCTCGGCCTCGACGCCTTCGGTCACCGGAGCGTCGCCCGCCATGGGGTGGCGCCGGCGCGTCTCGTTGAAACGGTTCAGGAGCACGGGTTCGGAGCAATCGAGATAGGCGATCTCGGTCGCCTTCTTGAGCTCGGCCATGGCGTCCACCAACGCAGTGGGCGAGAAGCCCCGCGTGCGGCTGTCCATGCCAATGGCTATTCTCGGCGAGGGGTTGGCGAGGGCGGGGCCGTCGTCCGGAGGCGCGACCACGCGCGCCAGAAGCGCCAGCGGCAGGTTGTCGATCGTCTCGAAGCCCAGGTCCTCGAAGGCGCGGATCGCAGTGGTGCGCCCGGCGCCGGCCGGACCGGTGACGATGGCGACGCGCGGCAGCGCGTCGGTCGCGGGCGCTTCTGTCGGTTCGATCGTCGGCGCGTCGGTCATGCGGCCTCTGGCTCCCCCCTCAGCCGTCCGCATCCGGGTCGATCAACTCAGCCCCCTTCAGAAGGGCGAGGATGACTGCGGCCCCGGCGGCGTCCGGCCCGACGGAGATTAACGGCGCCTCCGCGCGGAGCAAACGCCGAACGCTGCGCCGCGGCAATCGATCCCTCCCGGCGGGAGAGAGGTCCGCGACCAGCGTCACCTCCGCCTCCGGCCGCCAGGCCATGCGCAGCAGGCCGACGCCGCGCGCCTCGATCAGTCCGGCGATGGCGTTCGGCGCGCGGGCGATCACCTCGGCGCCCCGCATCGACAGCGCCACGCGGTCGTCCGCCACCAGCGCCGCCCCCAGCGCGATCAGTTGCAGCGCCAGCGCCGACTTGCCGGAGCCCGACGGCCCCGTGATAAGCGCGGCGCGGTCGCCGATGGCGACGCAGGAGGCATGCAGGATTTCAGCCGGAGGCGCGGCGCTGTCGCTCACGCGGGCAGCTCCACGATGAAGCGGGCGCCCAAGATGGCGCCGTCCGCGTCGTCAGGGGTCGAGCGGTTCTCGGCCCAGATGCGCCCGCCATGCGCTTCGATGATCTGTTTGGCGATGGACAGGCCCAGGCCGGAATGATCGCCGAAGGATTCCGTCTCGGGCCGCTCGGAATAGAACCGCTGGAAGATCGACTCGAGATTGTCGGGGGGCACGCCCGGCCCCTCATCCTCGACCAGCACGCGGGCGCCGCCTTCTTTCAGTCGCATGGCCTGCACCGTCAGCGTCCCACCCTCGGGCGAGAAGGAGAGGCCGTTGTCGATCAGGTTCTGAA
>QKHF01000035.1 GCA_003250135.1 Paracoccaceae bacterium
CATTGTTGGCGATCGAAGGGCCAGACGCTCTGACCGAACCGACCGGCGACCCGAGGTTCGAGCGCCCCTATTCCGGCCTTTACTGGCAGGTCGAGCGCGGAGACGAGCCGCCGATCCGCTCGCGTTCGCTATGGGACACGGAACTGGGCCTTCCGGAGGATATCCCCGGGGCGACGACGATACTGTTCGAAGGCGCGGGCCCCCGCAGTGAGGAGCTGCGCATCATCGCCCGGGCGATCACCCTGCGGAATGGTCAGACATGGCGCCTGGCCGTCGCCACATCGCTGGCCGACCTTCAGGTGGAGCAAAGGGCCTTTCGCCAGGGCCTGTTCTTCGCGCAGCTCGCGCTGGCCGGCGCGCTGATCATCGCCGGCATCCTTCAAACCGCGCTTGCGCTTCGGCCGCTCGCGGGGCTCAGAGCGGCGGTGACGCGCTATCGCGAGGGCGCTTCGAGTCGGATCGAAGGAGACTTTCCCAGCGAGGTCGCGCCGCTCGCGGAGGACCTCAACGACTTGCTGGACCGAAACGCGCGGACCATGGAGCGCGCCCGGCGGCAGGCCGCCGATCTGGCGCATGCGCTGAAGACTCCCTCGTCGATCCTGCGCAACGAATTGGCGCAGATGCGGGGCGCGGATCAGACGGCGGTGCGCCATGCGATCGAAGCGCTGGACCGGATCGATGCGCAGACGGCGCGCCATCTCGCACGGGCGCGGGTCGCCGCGTTCGCCGCGCCGCGCGGAACCTTGGCGCCGGTTGCTGTGGCGGTCGGGCGGATCATGCGCGCGCTGCATCGAATTCACGCGGATCGCGGGGTGGAGTTCGAAGTCGATGTCGATCACCGGCACAATTTTCGCGGAGAGCCGCAGGATCTGGAGGAGCTTCTGGGCTCACTGATGGAGAACGCCGCCAAATGGGCGGCGACGCGGGTTCGTGTGCGCAGCGTGGAGGATGCGGACGCTCTCACGCTGATCATCGAGGACGATGGCGTGGGCATTCCGCCGGAGCAGCACGGCGACGCGTTGCAGGCGGGCGTGCGGCTGGACCAGAAGAAATCGGGCACCGGGCTGGGCTTGTCGATCGCGACGGATCTGGCCGACATCTATGGTGGGGCGCTGTCGCTGTCGAAGTCTGACCTCGGCGGGTTGCGCGTGACCTGCCAGTTCCCGAAGCGATACTGAAGCCCTTAGAGGATAAGGCCGACCACCATCAGTCCCAGCCCCATGAAGGCGGCGCCGACTCCACCCATGTTGAGCGCGACCAGCCCGTGCATGGCGGCGCGGACCTTGGCCTCGTCGGTCTCCGCCTTCAGTGCCCTGGCCTTCAGGATGCAGGCGATGACTCCGGCGAGACCCAGAAGCGTCAGCGCCACGCCGCCAAACAGCAATCCGTCCGCAAGGGTCATTGCGCTCTCCTGCGTCCGCCGCTGCTCAGCATCCAGAATCTCCAGGCGCCGTCCGCCATTTCAGCCTCCATCGCGATAGGGGAGCGGGCGCTCCGGCGTTGCGGCGAAATGAGTAGCCACAGAGTGGTCGACGGGACCCTGAATCGCTCTTATCTTGCTAGCAGAGCCATGGGGAGAGGAAAATGCTCGCTCTCATCGTCATTACGGCCCTTGCACTGCTCTGGATCGCCGCTGAACGGCCGGCCGGGCAACGCGCGTCCGATCGCATAGCGGTTCGAGTGCGCGCCGATCGCCAAGCGCGCCAGCGCGACTGTCGGCGCCGGTGAGCTTAGTGAGCGTGGAAGCTGCAGCAGCCGCGGAAGTCGAGGTGCGGCCGATGTCCGCGGCGGATATCAGCACGCTCCGACGGTATCTCAACGAAGAAATCGCGGATGGCTATGCGGTCTACTACGACCACGAACGCAGCATCACCCAATTCTTCGACTGGTATCACGCCCGCCGTACGGCGGGTTGGCCGCTTCTTGTGGCCGAGCGTGACGGCGAGGTCGCCGGCTTCGGCACCTATGGCCTGTTCCGGCCGTGGAGCGGGTTCCGTCCGACCGTCGAGCACATGCTTGTCGTCGGGCGAGAGCATCGCCGACTGCATGTGGGTTCGGAGCTTCTGGAGGCGCTGACGACGCACGCGCGGGCCGAAGGTCGACACTCAATGATCGGCGTGATCGACTCCGAGGACGACGCCTCGCTGGACATGCACACGGCCATGGAGTTTCGTGAGGTCGGACGCCTGCCCGAGATCGGCCGGCGCGACGGAGTTTGGCGCACCCATGTGCTGATGCAGCGCATCCTCTAGGGGCGCAGTCCCGCTCTAATCTCCCGCCAGAGGGGGGCGGCCTCAACCGATGTCAATCTGGACGCGCATCGCCGATACATTCGCCGGGTTCGGGACGGGCGAGTCCATGGACTCGGTCTTCGAACGCATGCGCGCGCGGCCCGAACGCTCCGTGGCCTTCACGATCGCGGTGATCGCGCTCGGCGCGAAGATGGCCAAAGCGGACGGGCAGGTGAAGCCGGTCGAGGTCGCCGCCTTTCGCGAAGTTTTCCACATCCCGCCCGAGGAGGAGAAGAACGCCGCCCGCGTCTTCAACATGGCGCGCACGGACGTGGCGGGGTTCGAGGGGTATGCGATGCAGATCGCGGCCATGTTCTCGCGCGACAAGCGGGTGCTGGAGCTTCTGCTGGACGGCCTCTTTCACATCGCGCTGGCCGACGGCATCCTGCACCCGGACGAATTGCGCTTTCTGGAGCGGGTGAAGCAGATATTCGGCGTCAGCGACCGGGCGTTCCGCTCATTGCGCGCTCTCTACGATCCCGATTCCCCCGCCGATCCCTATGATGTCTTGCGTCTCGAACCTGATGCGACGGATCAGGAGGTGCGCGACCGCTGGCGCGCGCTGGTGCGCCTGAACCACCCGGACCGGATGATCGCGCAGGGCGTGCCGAAAGAGGCGGTTCGTCTGGCCACGGCGCGCCTGGCGGCGATCAACGACGCCTATGAGGAAATACGCGAGATGCGCGCCGCTTGAGCGCGCGACCCACTTTGCGATAACGCTGGAGAGTGAGCAGTTTCCGGAGAGCGCCCATGGCCCCCGTCGTCCACGTCCTCAACGGACCGAATCTCAACATGCTGGGCACGCGGGAGCCTGAGATCTATGGGCGTGAGACGCTCGCCGACCTGGAGGCCCGCTGCCAGGAGGCCGCCGATGGGCTGGGACTGGAGCTGGTGTTCCGTCAGTCGAACCATGAGGGCGAGCTCGTCGGCTGGATACAGGAGGCGCGGACCGAGGCTGCGGCCCTGGTGCTGAACGCCGGCGCCTTCACCCACACCTCCATCGCAATCCACGATGCGCTGAAGATGGTCGACGGGCCGGTGATCGAGTTGCATCTCTCCAATCCGCACCGGAGAGAGGCGTTCCGCCACGTATCGCACGTCGCCACGGCCTCGACCGGGGTTATCGCCGGATTCGGCCCCCATGGCTATTCTCTGGCGATCGAGGCCGCCGCGCGGCTGATCGGCGAAGGTTGATCCTCCGGCCGTCCGCCGAAGCGAAATCGCAGCTTTTTAGCACGCGAGCGGCCCAATCTCGGCGTGTCCGCGTTTGAGCCGGATTAACGCCTAATTCATCTGTCATTCAGGAGTCGTCTGGCATTTCTAGTCTGACGGGGGCGGTGTAAATGGCGCGTGGCGGCGCCGGGAGTTGAGTATGTTCGAAGACCTCGACTACGTATTCAGGAACATGAGCAAAGAGCCTGTGGGCGAGGACGTGAAGATCGCGTTCAGCCGGGTGCTTTCCCATTGCGACCTCTATGCGGACGCGGACCAGAAACAGGCGGTCGAAGTATTCGAATCGTTCGGAAAGATCGTGCTGTTGCGGAACCAGCCGGTGAAACCGTTCTTTCACCGGAAATTCGCTCAATCCGCCATCGCGCTGAGCAGGGCGTTCGAGCGAACCGCCGCCTGAACCGCCCGCCATTCCCGATCGCCAGAACGAACAAAGCCGCCCCGGATTTCCCGGCGGGCGGCTTTGAGAATTGGCATCCCCTAGGGGAATCGAACCCCTGTCTTCACCGTGAGAGGGTGATGTCCTGACCGCTAGACGAAGGGGACAAAGCAGGACGCTCTCGCGTAGGGCGTTCAGATACGGAGAGCGCGGTTCCGTGTCAAGAGAGGGCGATTGATCTAATCGCGTCTGACCGCCATCTCGCCCAACGCCTCTCCGGTCGCCGCACTGAACATCCGCAGCGTCTCCGCCCCGTCCGCGCTTCGCGTAACCACGGTCAGCACGCCGGCCGCAGCCGCCGCCGAGATCAGCGCCTCACCCGCCGGCAGAGCGATCTCCGCGGCCAGTTCCGCGCCCGAAATCAGGGGCGCGGGGGCGGGGTCCCGGCTGACGGTGATGACAATCGCCGCTGCGATTGCTAGGACGCCGATCATCAGCGTCGCGGTCAGCGCGACCACCATGCGGCGCAGGAAGCGCAGTTTCGGCGGCTCGGGAAGGTCTTCCTCCTCGCGCGTCTCTTTAATCGCCCGGGTCTCGCCCATGTCCGATCCGTCCCTTTCAGGCCCCATACGGCTCGCCATCGAAGCGGGCGGCGACCGGCTCGACAAGGCGCTCAGCCTGCTGGCGCCGGAAGGGGCTGGTCTCAGCCGCTCGCGCCTGCGCCGCCTGATCGAGGAGGGGGCCGTCTCCGTCGAAAGCGGCGGGACGGTCACGGACCCCTCGTCCAAAGTCAAGGCCGGCGAGGTCTATGTGGTGACGCCGCCGCCGCCCGCGGACCCTGTTCCCACGGCCCAGGACATTCCGCTGGACGTCGTGTTCGAGGATGGGCACCTGATCGTGGTGAACAAGCCCGCCGGCATGGTCGTGCATCCGGCGCCCGGGGCCCAAGAGGGCACGCTGGTGAACGCGCTGCTGAACCATTGCGGCGACAGCCTGTCCGGGATCGGCGGCGAGCGGCGGCCGGGCATCGTGCACCGGATCGATAAGGAGACC
>QKHF01000018.1 GCA_003250135.1 Paracoccaceae bacterium
AACAGGCGGCGCGCGCGCGCAAGCTCCTCGGCGGACGGGACGGCGGCGCTGCCGGAAAGGTCTTGCAGCGCCTTTCGCAGCGCCTCGTCGCTCGCCATCGCCCACTCGCCCAGCATGGTGAACAGGCGATTCTGCATCTCGGCCGCGGCGGCGTTCGTGTAGGTCAGGCACAGGATGCGATGCGGGCGGGCGCCGGCCAGCAGCATGCGGGCGACGCGCTCGATCAGCACCCGCGTCTTGCCCGACCCGGCGTTGGCGGAGACCCAGGCGGAGCCCGACGGATCGGCGGCGCGCAGTTGCGACAGGCGGGCTTCCTCTGCGATGGCAGGTTGGGTCATGCGCCCTCCTCGCCGTCATTCGCGCTCCACTCCGCCACTCGGGCCAGATGGTCATAGTCGCTGGCGTGGCGAATCGATTCCGGCCGCGCACGGCTGAGATAGGGCGTCGCTGGATCGTCATAGGCGGCGATCAGGCGCTGAAACTGCGCGAACGCCTCGGCAGCCTGTTCCGTCGCGGGCGTCTTCCGGTCCACCCAGCGCTCCTCGCCTTCTCCACCAATCCGCAGATAGGCGAGCTTCGCTACGGGTCGGGGCGGCAGGCCCTCGAATCCACCCGCCTCGGCGATGGCGGCCTCCAGCGGCAATTGCTTGGCGAAGGCGGCGACCTGCTTGTCGCTGGGCGCCGCGCCGGTCTTGTAGTCGTAGATGGCGTAGCCCTCGCCCGAGATCAGGTCGATGCGGTCGGCCTTGGCGGTAAGACGAAACGATCCGGAAGGGCGCGGCGCGTCGATTCCCCCCGAAATCTCGATGCCTACGGTGGCGCCCGTCGCCTGCCGCTCCGCCTCGGCCGTCAGAAACCACGGTGCGACCCGTTCCAGCCTGCGACTCCAGAGCGCCTGCTGGGCGGGCCAACCGTCCAGATCCGCCAACGCCTCAGCGATGGAGGCCTCCCATATGCGGTCAAACACAGCTTCCGGCTCATCCCGTAAAGCCAGACTGAACAACTCGAACGCCTTATGGGCGATGGTTCCGCGTTCCCGCATGTCTGGCGCACGCGCTATCGGGTCCAGCGCGCGCAGCCCCAGCACTTTCTCAGCATAAATCGCGTAGGGATCCCGAATGAGCGTTTCTATCCGCGTAACAGACAACCGACGTGGCCGCGCCTCAAGCGGCGGAAATGGACATGGCCGGGGCGCCCATGGCAGGCGATCGGTCCACGTGTTGCTCGCCGCGATACACAAAAGTCGTTGACCACGAAGGCGCATTGACTCGAGCGCCTCTGGCGCAGCGCCCTTTAGCAGGCTTGTCAGGCGCTGGACCCAGCGTGAGGCGACCGTGGCCGCGCCGTCCCGTTTCAACGCGCGAGTCAGCACCACCTCGGGTGCGCCCATATTCTGCGCGAAATCGTGAGCGGATAGGCCGAGACGGCGCTCCATCTCGGGCAATCCGGCGGTCTGACGCATCGGGCGGCTGAACCAGGGGTCGAGTTGCGGCGGCTCCGGCCAGACGCCTTCGTCCAGCCCGGCCAGGATCACCCGGTCCGCGCGCTGCAGGCGCGCTTCAAGCGGGCCATAGATCGCAAGGCGGGGGTGCGCGCGGACCGGCTCCCGCGCAGACTCCGCCGCCAGCGTCGCTGAAAGCAGCTGCGCGAGATCATGCGCCGAGGCGTCGCCATAGGCTCCTGCGGCGCTCTCAAGCGCGCTGAGGCGCTCCAGAACCGCTTGACCGTCCGCGTCGCGCCACAGAGCGGGTTCGTCGCCCTTACCAGCTCCCAGCGCGGACAGGGCGGAGGCCGATTGCCTAAGCGCCGCCACATGTTCCGCCAGGGGCCGAATGGCGCCTTTGACCGCCGCGAGCGGCGCGAGGGCGTGTTCAATAGGGTCCAGCGCGGCGAGCGCGGCCTCCGCCCTCTCGGCGCGACCGTCGCGTTCATCAGCCCAGTCCGCCATGGCGCGGCGCAGCGCGTCGAACCCCATTGCGGGCGTTGAGCGGCGCAAGGCGCCGATCTCCAGCGCGCGCACCGCCTTCAGATGTGCGCCGCGCCCCGCGCCGGCGGCGCTCATCGGATGTTTCAATAGCGCGAGGAAACCCAGAGCCGCGCCTCGCCCCTCCGCCTGCTCCGCGGCCCAGTCGGCCAGCAGGCGCAGGAACACGCCCGGCGGGGTGAGAGACAACGGACGGCCGCCGGAATCGTCGACCTCGACGCCGGCGCGGGCCAGTTCGGCCGCTATGCGCCGAGCAAGCGTTCTGTCTGGCGTTACAATCGCGACCCTCTTGTTCGGATTCGCGAGCGATTCAAGCGCGGCGAGGGCGGCGGCCTCGGCTTCCCGGCGACTGTCCGGCGCTTCAATGAGTGTGAGCCCTTCGGTCGCGGCGGGGGCCAGATCGGTAATCCGGTCCGACATCGCACGCCAGGCGTCGGTGACCGGCGCCGGGCGAAGCGCCTCGGCCGCAAGGCGCGCGCGGGCCTGTCCAGACGCATCCGTATCCAGCCTGGGCGACCACGAATGTAACGCGCAAAGTGACATATCGAGCGAACAGACGAATGAGAGCATCGCCGCCTGCGGATGCTCCGACGTCATGTTGCGCCGGGCGTCCTCGTCCATCCCAGTGTCGAGACCCGGCAGGATGACCGCGCCCTGCGGCAGGCGGGCGATCGCACGCAGCAAACGGGCCGCGCCGGGACGCGAGGCGGTGGAGCCCGCCGCGATGACCGGAAACTCGGGCGGCGCGGCGGTCCACGCGGCGACCTGGGCGTCGACAGCGCGTCTCTGGCGCTCCGCCGGGTCCAGCGCCCCACCCAGATTTGCGTCCGCCCAGTCCCGCCAATGCGCTTGCGCTGTCTGCAACACCAACCGGGAAACCCGCCAGTGCGCCGCATGTTCGGCCTCTGCGACGTCCTCCAGCGCGTCGATGTCGACGTCATGCTCCTGCAGTTCATCGACCAGCGAGGCGACCAGATCGGCCAGCGCGGGCGCGGCGGTGGGCGGGCCGAGCTTACCGTCGGCCTGCTCCAGAATGTCCCGAACGATGCGCGCCAAGCGGAGCTTCCGGGTCATCGGGTCGACTGCGTTCAGCGCGGGTTGCGCGAACCGCGGGTCCGACCCCAGTTCTCCGAGAACCTGGATTCGCGGCGCAAAACCCTGCGAGCCGGACTCGGATTGAATCGCATCTGATAACGATCGCGCGGCGCGGCGGGCGTTGACGAAGATCAGCACCCGGGCCATCGCCTCGGGCGGCGCCCCATCAGGCAGGCGCGATTTCAGTCCTGCGGCGAAAGCGGCGGCGAAATCCTCGTAGGGCGGGATGTGAAAAACGCGCGGTCCGGCGTCGTGGAACAGGTTCACCCGCCGCCCTCCGCGCGCCGCATCTCCGCCTCCACCGCGCCGGTGGCCGCATCGAGACCTGCGGGTGTGCCCACATCCACCCAGCCGCCGGCATGCACCACGGCCCGAAGTCGGTCCGCCGCCTCCAACTCGTCCCAGATTTCGCGTTGAGAGAAAGGAATGGCCGGCCGGCCGGAGAAGGTGCTTGGGCGCAGAATTTGCGCGCTAGTGAAGACAAATGGCGCGGCGGACGCCTCGCCGCGGCTCCTAGGAGTAAAAACCGGTGGGTTTCCAGTGAGAAAATAATCGCCGGCGCGGGTATAGGCGATCGCTTGCTCCACCGGCGCCATCAGCATCAAGGCGTCCATCCTCGCGCCGTCCCAGGCTTTGGCGAGCGCTCGCAATGGCGGAGGCCCGGTCCAGATCGAATCGCTCGACAGGACATAGACGGGGTCGTCTTCCAGCAGCGGCGCGGCCTTGGCGAGCCCGCCGCCGGTGTCGAGCAGTTCTTCGCTCTCATCCGAGAACAGGATCTCGATATCCCTTCGACCGCCCAAATGCGCGCGGATCATGTCGCCCAAATAGTGCAGGTTGATCACGACGCGCGTCGCGCCGGCCTCCACCACACGATCAATGGCGTGATCGATCAACGTCCGTAACGCCACGCGCAACAATGGTTTGGGCGTCGCGTTCGTCAGGGGCCGCATCCGCGTGCCGAGGCCCGCGGCGAGGATCATGGCGGTATGCGGCGCGGACATCAGCGCGGCCCTTCGCCTGCGGCGCGGAGGCGCTCCAGCGCGTCCTGCGTCGGTTCAGGCGCTTGCGCGGCCAGAAACTCCCGCAATGGCGCAAGTGCGGAGTGGGCCAAGTCGTGCTGAAGATGCGCCCAGACCCGCGGGATCAGCGGCAGATAGCCCGGCTTGCCGTCGCGCAGCCAGAGCCGGGCGAATATCCCGACGATCTTCAGGTTCCGCTGCGCGCCGAGGATGGCGTAGGCGGCGTCGAACTCCGTGCGCGCCGCGACCGACATGTCCGTCATCATCGCGTAATGCGCCCGAACATCTTCGGCCAAACCGGGCGTCACATCGCGCCGCGCGTCCTCAAGCAGCGAGACGAGATCGTATGCCGCGTGCCCCCGTCGGGCGTCCTGATAATCGAGCAGGCCCACGGCGGCCAGGCCAGGCCGGTCGGGCAGCCAGATCAGGTTCTCTGCGTGGAAATCACGCAGGACAAGCGCATCCCGCGCGCCGGCGACCGGGGCGCAGCATGAGGCCACGAGCGAATCGAACTCTGCGGCAAGATCCGGCGAGGGCGCGGCCCCGGCGGCACGCGGCCACCACCATTCGCGGAAGAGCCCGGCTTCGAAGGACAGAAACGCCGCGTCGTAGGGCGGTATATCGATGGCTTGGCCGTCCGCCGTCAGGGATGCAGGCGCCGGGGCGGCGGCCAACGCGGCCAGAAGCTCCGCTGCGCGGCGGTACATCGCGGCTTCCAGCTCAGGCCGGTCGTCGGCCACGCGCGCAAA